>JAGQOC010000006.1 GCA_020427745.1 Phycisphaerales bacterium
CATGGATCGAGTGTCTGGTCCTCGGGTGGTTGATGGTGCATTGGAGCATGTATATTGACGCGACCGCCCAGCAGACGCATCAGATCGTTCAGGATGAGGGTGCCTTTGATCCCAACTGGATCATGATCGAGGCGGAGGCAGGGCTCGGGAATCTCATCGTCGATTGACCCCTGTTGAGGCGGGACGATCACTTCGGTGCTATTCTCGGGTGATGACCAGACACACCAAGAAATCGCTTGCCGCCGCGACTTTGGGTCTCTCCATACTGCTTACCGGGTGTTCAGGCACTGTTTTGCCTCCGACTTTCTCGGCGCAGGGTGTTCGCGAGATGGAGACATTGGACGGGCGCACGCGCGTTGTGTTTGTGGTCAACGCGACGAACCCGAACCGGGAGCCGATCCCACTCGAGCGGGTGGAGTATTCGGTCGCGATCGACGGCGGCTGGGTTTATGAGGGGGTGCGTTCTCCGGAATCGACGCTGCCGGGTTATTCGTCGCAGCTCTTCGAGATCCCGGCGGTGATCGGCGCGGATTCGCTCCGGGCGGGTCGTGTGGCATCGTACATGATTGATGGATCGGTGAAGTACCACATCCCGGGCCCGCTGGCCGAGGTCCTCTACGATGCGGATCTCAGGGTGCCCGAGGCGCCACTGCATTTAGAAGGCTCGATCGATCTCGGTCAGTAATCTGACCGCCGAGTTCGTTATCCAAGCATGATCGTGTCGCGGTCTGCTTTGCTGATATGTACATCCGCCTTGGGCAGCCGGTCGAGCAGCTTGGACGCCAGCCGCGGGAGATAGCCACGCTCGGTGTTGGTGTGCCCGGCGAGCAGGATGTTCATCCCTGCCTGGTTGGCGGCGAGGATCTGGTGGTGGGTCATCTCGCCGGTGATGAAGACCTCGCAGCCTTCCAATCGTGCGAGATCGACGAGCGACGCCCCGGCACCCGGGACGACGCCGATAGTGCGGAAGGGGCGGTCATCATCCACAAGGGCATACCGGACACGCGCACGGTCAAGGTGGTTGCGGAGGCGATCTCCGAGCTCACCCATCGTCGCGGGCTGGTCGAGCACAAGCCTGCGCCCCGGGCCGACATGGCGGAGGGGCTCGGGGACGAGCTCGACGATGTCGTAGGCGGGTTCCTCGTAGGGGTGGAAATGTTTGAGGGTCTCGATCGCGAGCGGCAGTGCGCGCCTGGAGCACACCATCTCGAGGCGGACCTCCTGCACACGCTCGAGCCGACCGACCTCACCAATGCTCGGGTGGGCGCCTTCCTGCGGGAAGAAGGTGCCCTCGCCCGGGGTTGTGAACGAGCAGAGCCGGTAGTTGCCGATGCCACCCGCGCCGGCCGTGCCCAGCGCTCCGCGGACATGGTCGAGCTGTTCGCGGGGGACAAAGGTGATGATCTTGATCTCGCGGTCCGGGTCGCCCCCTTTGGAGGGCTGGAGCGCCCGGCAGTCTCCCCTGATGGTGCCGACTTCTGCTTCGCCGGGTTTGGCGCTGATGCCCTCGCAGAGCCAATCGGTGACGCCATCGGGAGCGGCGTCGAGCGCGGTGTGGGGTGAATAGATCGCGATACCCGCTTCCGCAGCGCCGCGGATGATCCGCATCGTGTGTGTCTCGTCGGTGAGCTTTTCGAGCGGGTGGAAGATCGGCGGGTGGTAGGCGACGATCGCCCCGGCGCGCAGGGCGAGGGCCTCGGCGAGGACCGCCTCGGTCAGGTCGATGGTCAGCATGATCGGGCCACCGATCGCCCGGGCGGGCGAGCCGAGCTGGAGCCCGACCTTGTCCCACGATTCTGCGGCTTTCAATGGGGCGATCGATTCCATCGCGTCCATCAGGTCCTGTACAAGCATCGCACACCTCCGGTTCCTGCGCGCGCAGAACGGCGCGTTCTATTCTAGGACGACCGCCGGCGTGCTATGGTTCGTGTATGGGCAGACAGAATCACGGCGCCATGACAAGGAAGGCGCACGCCAAGGTGAATCTCGCGTTGGCGGTCGATCGGGCGGATCCGACGACCGGGCTGCACCCAATCTGCTCGTGGATGCACGCGATCGATCTGGGTGACACGGTGACACTCGAACGCTCGGAGGAATCGGCATATCGCATCTGTTTGCCCGATGGTGGCGGGCTTGGTTGGGCGGTCGAGGACGATCTCGCGGTTCGTGCGCACTTGGCGATTGAGGAATCGATCGGGCGGCGGCTGCCGATCGAACTCACCGTCGTCAAGCACACGCCGAGCGGCGGCGGGCTCGGGGGCGGCTCGTCGGACGCGGCGAGCGTGCTGATGATGGTCAACGAGCTGTATGAGTTGAACCTGGGGGAGATGGAACTCCGGGAGCTCGCGGGCTCGCTCGGATCGGATGTGCACTTCTTTGTGGATCCGGTCTCCTTCCGCGAGGAGCGGGCACCGCGGGCGGCGATCGTCTCCGGGTTCGGGGATGCCGTCGAGCGCCGGGCACGCGCGTCGATGCCTATTACATTGATCGTGCCCCCATTCGGGTGTTCGACGACGGCGGTCTATGACGCTTTTGACCGTTTGTCGCCCGGGGTGTTCGCGGCTCCGGCGGTCGAGCGGCTCGCTGCGGAGGATCTCGACGACGCGAGCGCGTTGTTCAACGATCTCGCGGTGGCGGCGGTGGCAGTTGAGCCGAGGCTTGGGGAGATCCACCGGGCGTTGACCGACGGGCTCGGGCGGGCGGTGCATGTGTCCGGGAGCGGATCGACACTGTTTGTGCTCGGGCGGGTCGATGGTGACGAGGTGATGCGCCTGGCGCCCGGGATCCGTGTGATCGAGACGGCGTTGGTTTAGCGGAGTGTCCGAGAACCACCCCTTCGCTGAGCGGTGGAATTGTCTGCGAGATTCCTTCGCCATGCTCTATACTGTGCACCCAAGGAGCACGCATGATCAATACTTCAGAGATGATTGAGGACACCGACCAGGCACAGCAAGAGCTCTTTGCGCTCGGCATCGATGTAGGCGGCACCAACATCCAGGCGGGGGTTGTTGACCAGAACGGCGAGGTCCTCGGGCGTGCAAAGATCAAAACCAACGCCGGCGAGGGGTACGACGCGGTTATGGATCGCGTCGCATCGGCGGCGAGGCTCGCGTGCGAGGACGCGGGCATGGCGATCAAGTCGATCAATGCCGCGGGCCTCGGCGTGCCCGGCCCGGTCGATACCGAGCGCGGCGTGGTCGCCGAAGCCGTGAACCTCCGCTGGACCGATGAGCCGGTCGCGGAATCACTCTCCGAGCGGCTGAGTATGCCCGTGCACGCGGACAACGATGTGAATGTTGCGGTCTACGGCGAGTGGGCGGCGGGCGCGGGGGTCGGCGCTTCGGAGATGCTCGGCGTATGGGTCGGAACAGGTGTGGGCTCGGGGCTGATCCTCAATGGGGTGTTGAGGCGAGGTGCGCACCACAGCGCGGGGGAGATGGGTCACATGGTGTTCCTCCCGGGTGCGCCGCACGGCTCGCGGACAGTCGAACAGAACTGCTCGCGCACCGCGATCGCGCACCAGCTCGTGAAGCTCGTGCGGGCGAATCACCCGTCGATCATCACCGGGCTGACGGACGGGAAGCTGACCAAGATCAAGTCCAAGGCGCTCGCGATCGCGTACGAGCAGCAGGACGAGCTGGTGCGGACGGTGATCGATGATTCCGCGGATCGGCTCGGGACGGCGATCGCGGGGATCGCGACGCTACTGAGTCTGGACAAGGTGGTGCTCGGGGGCGGGCTGGTCGAGGCGATCGGCAAGCCGTATGTTTCGATCGTGCGTGACGCGGCGCGCCGTGAGGTGTTCCCCGCGTCGCTGCGGTCGCTGAGTGTGGTCGCGAGCAAGCTGGGCGACGACGCGGGGGTGGTCGGTGCGGGGCTTCTTGCGTTGCACACCGAGTTCGCGGATGTGGATTGAGCCCGAAAGCAACTTTTCTTAGACTGCGCGGTGCTCGGGTTGTTGTCCTTCAAGCACGCGCACAAGGTCGCGAACAACCCAGCTCATGGCTTCTTTCGCCTGCTGCGTTCCTGACGCGATATGCGGCGTGAGCGTGACATTGGGCAGTGCGAGCAACTCGGGGTTGTTGAGTGGCTCGGGGTCATGGACATCGAGCACGATCCGGGCGAGCGGGTTGTTTGTTGCGAATTGCATTGCGGCGCTAGGGTCGACGATGGGTCCACGGGCTGCGTTGATAAAGAGCGCATCCGGTTTCATCATCGAGAATGTGTCTGTGTTGATGAGATAACGATTTGATGCACGCCCGTCGACATGAATTGAGATCGCATCGCTTGTGCGCACGAGCTGTTCCATCAGAACCGGTTCGGCGCCCGCGCGTTCGTGCGGGGGGATATCGAGCAGGTCGTGGTATTGGACTCGCATCCCGAGGGATGAGGCGAGTGCAGCGACACGGGAGCCGATGCGTCCGAGCCCGAGGATGCCGAGTGTCTGGCCGACGAGTGATCGCTCGGTGCTCGCGGCATGACGGATCTCGTGCCAGTGATCGGGCGTGTAGTCCGTATTGAGTGTGCGGATGGAGCGGGTGTGGGCAATGAGTGCCCAGGCGACGAACTCGACGACACTCTGGGAGTTGGAGTCCGGCGTGTGGACAACCGTGATCGACCGGGCCCTGCACGCGTCGAGGTCGATGTTGTCGAGCCCGACGCCCGCGCGGGCGACAACGCGGAGATCGGGGGCGTGGTCAAGGAGGGCGCGATCGACGATCGTGTAGGTCCGCACAAGGAGCCCGGCGGCTCTGGGGAGATCCGCGAGCAACGCGGCACGGTCCTGGTAGGGTCGGCGGAGCAGCTCGACACGGTCGGCGAGCCAGGCGTGCGAGGCGGGGGCGATGGGCTCGGTCTCGAGGACGATCGGGGTCGGCATAGGGGGCATGGTATCCCGCGATGGGGTGTGTTCCGGGCGGGCTCCGGGGCGGGATGGGGGTGGATTGGGGATAATTTTGCTCGGATCGCGTGAAAAATGATGATCTCCGGGGTAGTGCGCCGATGGAAAGTCAGACCGGGTTATCGGCCGATGGGGCCCCCGGATGGGACAACAGATCATTCGCACGGAGGCGAACCGATGAACAAATCAGACCTGATCGAAGCGGTGGCTTCTGAGCTCGAGAGCAGCAAGGCCGACGCGGGCAAGGCAATTGAAGCCGTGATCCACGCGATCTCCAACGGGCTGACCATTGAGGACAAAGTCGCGATCTCCGGGTTCGGGACCTTCACCAAGAAGCACCGCGCGGCGCGCGTCGGGATGAACCCGGCGACCAAGCAGCCGATCCAGATCGCCGAGAGCACCACCTGCTCGTTCAAGCCCTCGCAGCAGCTCAAGGAGACGCTGCACACCGAGGCGCCCGCGATCGCCTGATCGGGATTGCCTTTGGGCGACACAACAAGCCACCCACCCAGCGAGCAATCGCTGACCCGTGCGCCCCGCCTCCCCGCGGGGCGCGTTTTTGTTTAGCGCTTGAACGCTTGCTCTGCGAGATCGATCGCGCGGGCGAGGGCCGCGGCTTTGTTGACGGTCTCTTTGTACTCGAGCTCGGCGATCGAGTCCGCGACGATCCCCCCCGCCGCCTGGATGTGGTACTCCCAGACGCCGTGGGTGTTTGATTCATCGCGTCGGTTGATCGGCACGACGATGGTGCGGAGTGCGAGTGCGATGTCCATCTCGGCGTCGAGCGAGACCCAGCCCATGCCGCCGCCGTACGGGCCGCGCCGGACCTTTTCGAGCTCATCGATGATCTGCATGGCGCGGATCTTGGGTGCGCCGGAGACGGTGCCGACCGGGAGTGCCGCAGCGAGTGCGTTCCAGCTGTCGAGCTCGTCGCGGACCGTGCCGGTGACTGTCGATGAGATGTGCATGACATGGGAGTACCGCTCGATGACCATGAGCGCATCGATATTGATCGAGCCCGGGTTGGTGACCCGTCCGACATCGTTGCGTCCGAGATCGACGAGCATCGCGTGCTCGGCGCGTTCCTTGGGGTCCGCGAGGAGCTCTTTTTCAAGGGCGAGGTCTTCTTCGATCGTGCGTCCGCGTCGGCGTGTCCCCGCGAGCGGGCGGTTGGTGACGCGGAGCGAGCCGTCTGGTTGTCGGCGTGATCGGCAAAGGATCTCGGGGCTCGAGGCCACGAGGATGCAGCCCGCGGTCTGGAGGTAGACCATGTAGGGGCTGGGGTTGACCGCTCGCAGTGCGCGGTAGACATCGAACGGGTCCGCGTCTGTTCTGCGCTCGAAGCGTTGGCCCACGACAACCTGGAAGATATCTCCGGCGCGGATGTACTCGCGTGCTTTTTCGACCATCGCCGCGTGCTCTTCGGGCGTGGTGTTCGATGGCATCGGGGTGTTCTTGGTGTTCGCAGAGCGTTCGACACGCCCGAGGGCGAGGGGTTTAGAGTGCTCCTGAACCTCGGCGGCAAGCCGGTCGAGCGCGACGATCGCGGCGTCGTAGATCACACCCGCGTCATCGCCCGGCTCGATGATCGCGAGCTTCACGAGGTGCACCAGCTTGTCGACATGATCGAAGATGACGGTCTCGTCGTAGAACCCGAAGCTCACAACGGGGAGCGATCGATCGTCCGGGGGTGCGTTGGTTGGGTTGAGCTTGGTGGGCTCGCTGAAGCGGACCGAGTCGTAGCCCGCGTAGCCGAACCATCCGCCCAAGACACAGTCCGGGAGGAGCCCGCGGTCGCGTGTGGATTCTGGGAGGATCTGTTTCCAGTCGCTTGTGCGCTTGCGGATCGCACCGAGCGGGTTGGTGGTGGGCTCGGTTGTCCGCCGACCGGTGCGGTGGTCGGTGTCGGCGAGTTCGGTCTGGGTCGCGGAGAGCTCGAGCATGGGGCGGGCGCCGAGGAGGGAGTGTCGCCCCTGCTTGTCGCCCCCCTCGACGGATTCAAGGAGGAAGGAGGGGGCGGTGCGTTCGTCGGGCGCGACAAGCCGGCGGTAGGCGAGCACGGGGGTGAGCTGGTCCGCGAGCACGCGGATACCGATGGGGATAACCACGACGCCCGCGTGGGATTTGCGTGTTTCTTGGGCGGTCTGGATGAACTCGTCGCGCGTGATGCTCGGCATAGGGCGAGTGTAGGAACGAACACGCGGGGGGTTGTGGCCGTAGAGTGTGGGGATGCGAATCCAAACCTCCCCAGTTATGCTTGCAGTGTCGTTGTTTGCTGGAACAGCCTTCGGGCTGCAGCCTGCTGCGTCGCCTCCGAACCAGCCATCAAAGGTCGCCACGATCGCGGACGCGATACAGGCGATCGATCGGGCGGAGCCGACCAGGCGTGCGGGGCTCAAGGCGTCGTTGATGCGCCAGACACAGCAGATCATCCCGGTCGTGGTGATTGTTTCGGACAGCGGGTCGTATCTCTCCGCGATCGAGTCGTGGGAGGGCCCGGTGCGGTTCCCGGTGCTCTGGGACGATGGGTCGGATCGGGCACGGGAGGACATCGCGCGGTTTGTGCGTGGGTTTCAGCCGGAGAGTGTTCTGGTCTACTCTGCGGAGGATCATGATGCGCTAAGCGAAGTGCTTGATGGTCGGAAGGATGAGATCAACGCCGCGCTCGCCCGGGCGCTTGGTGATCAGGTTGCGGATTGGCGAAACGCGATGGCCGCGCTCCGAGAGAACGGGCTGTTCAGCCCGGGGATCGTGGTGACCGATCCACTCGATGACGGGTGGGCCGCGGCGCTCGCGCTCGCGGCGGGTCGCGTGCAGCCGATGGTGTTTGTGGACCAGCCGCTTGAACTCGGGGATCGGGATCTGACGGTCGAGCGTGCCGACGCACTCGAGGTGGAGATCGAGCGGGCGGCTCAGTCAACGGGGATGGCGTGGAAAGGGATCGGCGACGATCTGGACGCGGTGACACTCGCGGTCAATATCGGAACGCGCATCAAGACCGGGAGCGGTGCCCGCGACAGCCTGGCGACGACCGACCGGATCGGGCGGATGGACTCCAACGGTTCCGGTGAGCGGTGGGCGTTCTGTGGGCAGCTCATCGGCTCAACACCGTCGACGGTGTACCAGGCGATGTGCTCGTTGTTTCTGGAGATCGACTCCGCGTTTCTGTGGGACGGGTATGCAAACACGGAGCCCTGGTCGCAGTATGACATGACGGCAACGCAGCGTCAGCTCGCGGAGTTTGGAATCGAGAGCGAGCTCAACGACCAGCCGGCGTACACGATTGATGCGTGGCGTCGACGGATAACACGCCCGGTGGATGCGGGGTTGATCTTGGTCAACTCCAAGGGCTCGAGCAGACGGTTTGATCTTCCGGGCGGCGGCGCGTCGTCGGGCGATGTGCCGATCCTTGATCGCCCGTCGGTGATCCATATGGTACACTCGTTCTCGATGCAGAAGCCGACTGCGGGCTGGACGATCGGTGGCCGTTTGCTTGCGCATGGTGTGTATGCGTACGCGGGTTCGGTTGATGAGCCGTACCTCAACGGGTTTGTCCCGACACCGATGATTGCACGCCGGCTTGGGGGCAACTTTCCGTTCGCGTCTGCGGTGCGTTACGACGATGGGAAACCTTGGAAGATCGCGGTGCTGGGTGATCCGCTGATCACGATCGGGTCCGCGGGCACCCGGACGGCAATGCCGACGATGAACGACGAGTTTGTTGATATCGGCACCCGGGCGGGTGAGCGGGTGAAGTCGGGCGACTTTGGCGGTGCGATCGGCGACCTTGTGCTTGTCGGGCGTGACAAGGACGCGGCGAGGCTCGCGATTGCACTGATGAAGGATCGTCCGGAGGCTTTCACGAGCGACGCGGCGCGGGCGGCGATCCCGGCGTGTTTCCGGGTAGGCGAGCATGCGGCGGTGGTCGACGCATTCGAGCGTCTTGATGGGGAAGACCGGGAGATCGACGCATTGCGCGATGTGCTCTGGGATTCGGGGCGGGCGACTCTGCTCGGCGGACCAGATCCGCGGGTCGAGGCGTTGCTGTTTTCTGCGCTGCGAGAGAATATCGAGATTAGCGACGCCGAGGAACTCGCCGGTTTCCTGCGTCGACGATCGTTGGACGATGCGCTGGCGTTGTTGGAATCGCTGCGCGCTCGGCTCACAAATGAGAGCGAGCGATCGAATCTGGATCGGGCGATCGGGCGCGTGCGTGGTGGGTGATTGATTATTCGGCGACAAACGATCCCCGGTCGATTGTACCATTCCGACGAACACGCGCAAAGACCGCACCGCGGTCGGCGGTGCAGTACCAGTCCGTCTGAGCACGGGCGCCTTCGAGCCTCGGATCGTTGAGTCGGGCGCGTCCGGTGGATTGAAGGACAACCTCCGGGGCGAGTTGGTCGATGAACGCGAGGAGCGCAGGGTTCGGCGAGCCGTGGTGCGGGGCTTCGAGGATATCCGCGCGGAGCTCTGGGTGGAGTTGCATGATCGCGTTCATCGTTTCGGATTCAATATCGCCGCAGAGAAGGACGGACCGTTCTCCCGCGGCGGTCTTGGTCCGGATACGCAGAACGAGCGAGGTGTTGTTCTCTTTGGTGTGTTCATCAAGATCCGAGGGCGGCCAGAGGATCTCGATGGTTGATCTTCCAAACCCGATCGTTTCGCCCGCGTGGACGGTGCGGATCTCAACACCCCGGTCGGCGAGCTGTCCGCGGATGGACCGCCAGGCCTCGGATGGATTGTGTTCGAGGGCGTCGGTGGTGTAGACGATCCGGAGCCCGAGCTCGATGGGGGCAGACGCGAGCGCGTTGAAGTGGTCGAGGTTGTCGTGAGAAACGAACGCGACACGCAGAGGCCGCGCGTTGAGCGTGTGGGCGGCTTGCATCAGGGTCTGTCCGACCGGTCGATCGAGCGATCCGGCATCGAAGAGTGCGGACTGGTTGCCCGACCGGAGGATGATGCAAGAGCCGTTGCCGACATCAAGCATATCGACGCGGAGCGTGTTGGTGGTTCGCTGCAATCCGACGGCGAGCACGCACCAGAGCGTGAGTGCGGTGACCAGCGGGATCGCTCTACGCGGATCCCGGGCTTTGGGGTGGAGGATCAACAGGGCGATGAGGGCGGTCGCGCAGAGTGTCCAGAGTGTTCCCAGATTTGGTGCACGGAGCGACGATCCCGGGATGTTATCGATCACGATGGTGAGGTCGGTCGCCCACCCCGCGATGGTGCTTGTTGGAGTGCGGACAGAATCGGCAAATGTCGGCGCGACGAATCCGATGAGCAGTTGCGTGTAGCCGACGATCATCATGAGCACGATGATCGGGAGCATTACAAGCGTGGTGATCGGGGCGATGAGCGTGAGCACGCCCGCGTGGAGCATGATCGCTGGTGTGGCGACGAGCCAGCACGCGGTGTTGGCGCGCGTGATCCGCCAGAGTGTACTGAGAGATGATCGCATCCACGATTGATGTTTATTCGCCATCCGATCCGCCGGCGTGCGAACGGGCATCGCGAGGAGCAACGCGGTGATCCCGATGCTGAGTTGGTAGCCGAGCGAGAAGAGGTCGAGGGGGCGAGCGACCAGGAGGGCGATCGCGATCCATACGAGCATGGTCAGCCGGTCGTATCGGCGGCCGAGCCCCCCGGCGCCGAGGAGGATAGCGACGATCAGCACGGCGCGGAGTATGGGCGGGCGCATCGGGAGCACGAGCAGGATCGCGCCGAGCAGTGCGCAGATGATGAATGCCTCAGCACGCGGGTGATCGCCGAAGAGTCGGACAACGAGCACACAGATCGCGACCATGACCGCGACATGGAAGCCGGAGATCGCGAACATGTGCGCGATGCCGACGCGTTGAAAGGACTTGTAGACCTCGTCAAAACCCGCGTCGCGCTGCCCGAGGATGAGGGCGCCTATCACGGAGCGATCGCTCGAGTGCGTGGATTCCAGACCCATCGCTCTGATCGCGCGTGATCGCGTCCAGGCGCGGGCGGCAATGAGTTTGGCGAGGAGACGCCCGCCCACACTCGTTGGTTGAGTTACGGCGATCAGTTCGTCGTGATCGACATAGATCGCGCCGACACGGTTGTTCTGGGCGGCGCGTGCTTCCCAGTCCGGCTCGCCCGGGTTGGTCGCGCGTCCCGGCGTGCGGTAGTCGCCGAGCACCTCGGCGATCGCTCCGGCAGGGTATGTTGTGTCTGAGTCCGGGGGGAGGACGACGGTGAGCGTGCCGCTCACATGGAGCCATCCCGTGGTTGTTTGTACAGAATCAACACGGATCTGCATCGATCGGTGGATCGCGCGGATTCTTGGCGGATCCGCGGGGGAGGAATCGTGCCGGCGGGTGGTGATCCGCGAGAGGATCCGCCCGCGGACGACGATCGGGATTGTTTCGTCGCCGGCGTGGGCCCGGATGATCCGGTCAAGTTGGTCGGTGCTCTCGTGGGTTCGGGTGAGCGTCCAGCCGAGACTGAGCAACGCGATACACGCCAGCAGGAGCGGAGCGGTGATCTTTGGGCGCGAGCGGGTCAGGATCACGATCGTGATGGCGAGGGCGGCGAGCGAGTAGCCGATCGTCGGCGGGGCCCCGGGCAGCGAGCGGGCGAGGACGATCCCCGCGCACCACGCGCCGAGCGTGAGGATCGCGCGGATGCGGGCGGGCTGGGCCTTGGGGGGAGTCACCGGGACTGTTGTACCCGAACTCGAGCAAAAAAACACCCCGCTCCTTTGTGCGGGGTGCGGGAGAGGCTGGTTGTGTGGGGTGTTCAGCCGCCGGTGACGATGATGTCGTTGAATCCTTCGAGGAGGTCGATGGTGGTGTAGCCGCCGTTGTCGTCGGTGTAGCGGTCGCCGCCGATGGTTTTGTACGAGTTACCGAAGTCCATATGGAACTCGGAGCCGTCGGTGTGGGCGTTGGCGCCCCAGCCCTTGTCACGCGATCCGAAGTAGAACCCATCGGCGCCGGCGGACTGGATGATGAACTTTCCGCGCGGGCGTGCGGGGTAGATTTCTTCGAAATCCACAGTGGTGAGGTCGGCGTTGGGGGCGAGCAGGAAATAAGAGGGGCTCGCCAGCAGGGACGCGAGGGTCTTTGCCCGTTCGTCGGCGTTCGGGAGCCCGCCTCCGATGGTGGAGCTGTTGTTGATTTTCGGGTCGGCGGCCTCGTTGTAGCTGCCGATGCCGACGGAGGTCGCCTTGAGGAAGGCGGCGTTGGACGCGAGGTAGTACCAAGAGCTGGTGCGTGGATCGCTCGGGTCGAAATACTCGGTTGCGAACTGTTCGTAGACATCGTCGGGCGACTGGGACGGGTCGATGGAGGAGCGTGCGGACTGGTCCTGGACCCACGCGAGCAGTGGTGTGCCGAAGGCATCGACGACATCCGGCATGCGCTGCTGGCTTGCTTGCGGGGGCGAGCCGAACTGTCCGGTGTCGTTGGTGTGGTCCTGGGCAACGAAGTATTTGTTGTCCGGAACGAAGTAGGCGCCGGTGGAATCGGCACCGAAGAGGTTGATGTTGACAACGACGCGTTCGTCGCTGTTCGAGGAGGGGCCGACGGAGATGACGCCCTCGGCTTCGTTGATGTCGCCGACGAAGTCGGTTTCCGAGCCGAGGATCGCGCTGTTGCCGCCCAGATCAAGCATGACATTCTCCATCGCGCTCATGCCGATGCTGTTGCCGTTTTCTTGATAGCCCATCTGGGATTCGGTGAAGTAGCCCGGCATCCGTGATGCGTTGTCGTTGGCGAAGGACTGGGCGGCGTTGTTGATGTCCACGAGCAGGGCCTGGGTGGCGGATTTGCGTGCCGCGCGCCGTGCGCCGCCGAGGGCGGGCAGCAGGATCGCGATGAGGACCGCGATGATCGCGACAACAACCAGCAGCTCGATGAGGGTGAATGCCCGTTCGGCGCGGCGGGTGGTCGGACGGACGGTCGATGATGGGATCGACATGGTGGATGCTCCCGATGATGGCGTCGGCGGCGAGGCCGGGCTGCCCCGCCGGTTCTCCGAACCCGCGGCAAGCGGGGCGGTGGCGGGGGTGCTGAAACTGTGCGCAGCGGTTGTGTCCGCGGCGGAAAACCCCGGGACTATACGGCGGGAAGGTCGATCTGGATGC
>JAGQOC010000205.1 GCA_020427745.1 Phycisphaerales bacterium
TGCAGCGCGTGCTGGTCGATGATCACCATGCCGTGCTCGTCCTGGGCAACGAGGAAGCTGGAGTGCACCTGCAGCACCTTCTTCGCGGGCACAACCGTTGGCAATGAAGTTTCACCCACCTCGATAGACGATTCGAGCACCGCCCGGATCTCATCGCGGAGTGTCTCGGGTCGATCGTTCGTGGTGCTCGACTCGATTGGCTTGGATTGCAGATACTCCACCAACCGATCGACCTGCCTCTCCACCCGCTGCGGCGTAGGCTGGAATGACGACGACGGCATAATCGCCTCACCCGCGCCCGCACCGGGCAGCCGTTGCAGCACGCTCGGCGTCACATCCGCCCGCTGCAGCGCCTCCCGCACCGTGTGGTACACCGCACGGTGGATCATCGATTGGTCACGGAACCGCACCTCGAGCTTCGCGGGATGAACATTCACATCCACCGCCGTCGGTGACATCTCGAGCATCAGCACCGCCGTCGGGTGCTTGCCCGGCTCGATCAACCCCCGGAACGCCTCACGCAGCGCGTGCTGGATCGTCCGGTCCCGGATCGTCCTCCCGTTGAGAAATACATGCTGCGCGTTCGCCGTCGCCCGCGCAATGCTCGGGAGCCCCACCAGCCCCCACATCAGCACGCCGCGCGCGTCGTCGAACTGGTCGAGTGAAACCTCGATCAGCTCGGTCTCGAGCTCCTTCCCCACAATCGCCAACGCTCGGTCCTTTGGCGACTGGTCCGGGGGCAGATCCAGCTTGACCTTCCCATCGCCCACGCACCGCACCGCCACCGACGGGTGCGCCATCGCCAGATCACGCAGCCAGTTCACGCACCGCGTCTGCTCTGTCGTGTCTGTCCGCAGGAACTTCCGGCGAGCGGGTGTGTTAAAGAACAGATTCCGCACATCGATCGTCGTCCCCACCGCGCCGCCGGCGGGCTTGATCGCACCGACCTCCGCGCCCGCGGCTTCGATCACCCGCCCCTCGTCCTCACCGATCGCCCGCGACTGGATCCGCACGCGCGCAACAGACGCGATCGACGCGAGCGCCTCGCCTCGGAACCCCATCGTCGCGATCCGGTCCAGATCCTCCGCCTCGGCGATCTTGCTCGTCGCGTGCGGCGTCAGCGCCAACCCCATCTGCTCGGGCGCGATCCCGTGCCCGTTGTCGCTCACGCGGACGAGTTCCACCCCGCCGCGTTCGAGCGTCACCTCGATCCGTGTCGCCCCCGCATCGATCGAGTTCTCGACGAGTTCCTTGAGCACCGATGCCGGACGCTCGATCACCTCACCCGCGGCGATCTGGTTGACCAAGAGCGCCGGGAGCTTGCGGATCTGCACGCGTGGAGAATTTGCGACGGTTTCACCCATATTCCAATCATACGCACCCGCGATCCCCACTACGATACCGGCATGACTGATTCCATCTTCTCCAAAATCATCCGAGGCGAGGTCCCTTCCCACAAGGTCTACGAGGACGACTTTGTTATCGCGATCCTCGACATCGCCCCGCTCTCCGAGGGCCACACCCTCGTGATCCCAAAGGAGCCCGCGGAGACACTCGACGAGCTCTCCGATGACCACGCCGCCGCGCTCGGACGCGTCCTCCCGCGCATCTGCCGAGCGGTCAAAAGAGTTACGGGCGCGGAGTCCTACAACCTGCTCCAGAACAACGGCCAAGCCGCAGGTCAGGCCGTTCCCCATGTCCACTTCCACATCATCCCACGCTTCCCCGAACGCGGCGAAGCCGTCGACGGCAAACCGGACAAGGACAACGGGCCCGGGCTCCGCACCACCTGGAAGCCCGGCACACTCACCCAGGAAGAAGCCCTCGAGCTCGGCAAGCACATCAAGCGGCTGCTCTGATCGGGTGACTAACCGTTCCGCGTAACCCGAGCATCAAGCACACGCTCGCCGGTGTCCGTGCGCACTCGGATCGACCCCAGCGGATCCACACCGACCACTTCACCGTCCACGCGTTCGCGGTTGGTCACGAAGACTCGTTGCGTGCCCACCATCGCGTCGCGCGATCTCCAGGTCTCTCGGATCTCCCGATCGTCGGCAACCATCCACCGCGAGAGCCTCCCGATCAGTGCGCACGCGAGCATGACCCGATCGGTTTCTCCGCCGAGTTCCTCGATCGAGACGCCCCCCAGCCCGTCCCATGCGCGTGCACGCGTGTTGATCCCGATCCCGATGATCGCCGTCCCATCGCGGATCTCAATAAGCACACCCGCGAGCTTCCGATCACCATCAGCCGAACGCGCAACCACATCGTTCGGCCACTTCACAAGCAACGCCGTTCTCTCGGGGCATGCCCCGTGCGTCGCATCCATTGCCGCCAGCCCCCCCGCCGCCGCGAGCCGCAACGGGTCCAGCCCGTCCGCCCGCATCGCAAACGAGATCGCCAGCGTGTCCCCATCGCCGTCGTCCCAGCGATTCCCCCGCTGCCCCCGCCCGCCGGTCTGCTTCTGGGCGATCACCGCAACACCATTCAGGCCGTCGAACGCACGCAACGCCGCATCCTGCGTGCTCGAAGTCTCGGCGAGCACCACGACCCGATCGACGATGCACCCCGGGCACGCCCCGATCGAGCATTCGATCAGACCCGCCCATTGTTCCAGCGTCGGCTCAGCCCCCATCACACCGCGTCCAGCCCGATATCGAGACTCACCGCCTGGTGCGTGAGCCCGCCGATCGAGATCCGATCGACGCCCGTCTCCGCGATCGGGCGCAGCGTCTTCTCGTTGACACCGCCCGATGCCTCGAGCAGCAGCGACTTGCCCGAACGATCGCGCATCACGACCGCCTCGCGGAGTGTTTCCGGGTCCATGTTGTCGAGCAGGACCATGTCAATCAACCCGCTCGGCAGCGCGAGCACCCGCTCGAGCTGGCTCAACCGATCAACCTCGACCTGCACGAACCACAGATCATTCCCGCCATCACGCGCACGCTCCGCGGCCCGCTCCAGTTTCACGCCCAGCTCGTCATCGCTCAGCCCCGCGATATGGTTGTCCTTGATCAGCACGGCGTCGAAGAGCCCGATCCGGTGCGTCGTCCCCCCGCCGCAGCGGACAGCGTATTTCTCGATCAACCGATGCCCCGGCGTGGTCTTGCGCGTATCGCAGATCCTCGCTTTGGTGCCGGCGACGAGATCGACATACTTCTTCGTCCCCGTCGCGATACCGCTCATCCGGCTCACGAGGTTCAGCATCGTCCGCTCGATCCGCACGATCGCTCGGGCGTTGCCGCTCATCTCCAGCAGCACGGTCCCCTTGTCCACAGCGTCCCCATCATGCACACGCAGCGAGACCCCGATCGCCTCACGGGTCGAGGTAAACACATCGACGATCTCCTCGACAAACGCGAGCCCCGCGACCACGCCCGGCTCGCGCATCACCATCCGCACTCGACGCTCGTCGCGTTTGCCGAACATCAGCTCGCCCGTGACATCCCGCATCGGGTTGCCCAGATCCTCGTCCCGTGCCAGGATCAGCATCTGGCGGATGAGCCCGTTCTCCAGAAACCGGGCGGCCAAATCCGGCAGCGACAAGGCGTTGAGATCCGGAGCGGATGGCTGGGAATGCGTACGATCCATGCACGATCCTATCCACGATCGGCGACCTATGATCCCCATTGTCCGCATCGAACAGGGATGAATCGAAAGGAACACCGCATGGCACTCCTCGAAGGCAAAACCGGGCTCATCGTCGGCGTCGCGAACGACCGCTCCTACGCATGGCATATCGCCAACTCCCTCACCGAGCATGGCGCCACCTGCGCCTACGCCCACCTCCCCGGCGATAAAAACGAGCGACGCACCGCCAAGGCCGTCGAGAAGATCCAGCCCAACCCCTGGCTCGCCCCCTGCGACGCGTCCTCCGACGACGACCTCGATGCACTCTTTGCCAAGTACAAAGCCGACTTCCCCAAGATGGACTTCCTCGTCCACTCCATCGCGTTCGCCGACCGCGAATGGCTCCAGGCGGGCATGTTCGCGAAGACCCCCCGCAAAGCCTACCTCGACGCGATCGATGTCTCCGCATACACCCTCTCCGCCATGGCGGGGCGCGCGCGTGAACAGATGGCCGCGGGCGGCGGCGGGTCGATCATGGCGATGTCGTACTACGGCTCAGAAAAAGTCATCCCGGGGTACAACATCATGGGCGTCGCCAAGGCCTGCCTCGAATCCACCACACGCTACCTCGCCTCCGAGCTGGGTGAGGACAACATCCGCGTGAACACGATCTCCGGCGGGTTCCTCCGCACACTCGCGAGTTCCGCCGTCGGGGGCACCGACACCATGGACGCCGCCGCCAAAGAGAAGGCCCCGCTGCGTCGAGGCGTCGAGGGCGCGGATGTCGGGAAGACCGCCGTGTACCTCGCCTCGGACCTCTCCAGCGGCGTCACGGGCGAGAACATCTATGTCGACTGCGGGATGAACATCCTCGGCGGCTGACCCGATTCCGCGATTACCCAAACAAAGTACAATATTTTCTGCCCTTTGGGTCGTCTTTTGGTGGTCAACGCACATCGCTTGAACCGACAATAGAGGTATGACCGGAGCCATAAACAATCTGGCCGCAAGCCTTTCCGGTGCCCCCGTGTCCGCGGCAAATGCGCAGTCGAAGAAGGTCCGCGAGGACTCCACCAAGACCGCAACCCGACGCGGGATCCGCGATTTCTATATCAAGACGGTCTCGGAAACGGAAGCGATCGACGCGGTCCGCAACCTCGCCGACGCCGACCAGGAAGACGCCCGCGAGGATCGCCAAGAGCACCAGATCGGGTACACCCGCAAGGGACAGAAAAACAGCCCGCACAACCGCGGGCTGGATCTGAACGCCTAAGCCGGTTCCTGTTTACTTGCTGAAGAACTTCTTGATCGAGTGCACGGTCGCGCTGCGCCCGATCGCGCCGATCGACTCGGTCAGCGGGATGCCCTTGGGGCAGACCTTGACGCAGTTCTGCGCGTTGCCGCAGTCCGAGACACCGCCCGCGGAAATCAACTCATCCATGCGCTCGCCCTTCAGGCGCTTCCCGGTGCCGTGCTCATTAAAGAGCCTCGCCTGCGAGATCGCGTGGGCTCCAACAAACGCCGTGTCCCACTTACTCTCATCCTCGACCTTGTGGAACTGCGGGCACGCCTCAAGACAGCACCCGCAACTCATGCACTCGCTCAGCGCGTAACGCATCTGCTGATGGTCGTGCGACTCCTTCGGGCCCGGGCCCATGTTGTAGGTGCCATCGATCGGGACCCACGCCTTGACGCGAGTCAGGTTGTGGAACACCCGCTGACGATCAACCCACAGGTCACGGATCACCGGGAACTTGCTCATCGGTTCGAGCGTGATCACATCGCCCTCGAGCGGGGCGTACTCATCGATCAGGCACGAACAGCTCTGACGCACGCGCCCGTTGATCACCATCGTGCACGC
>JAGQOC010000025.1 GCA_020427745.1 Phycisphaerales bacterium
AGGAAAACGCCGAGTACCACGCCGCACGCGAGCAGCAGGGGCTCGAAGAGGCCGAGATCCGTCGTCTCGAAGAGCGGATCGGCTCGGCGCAGGTCGTGGACGAATCCAAGCAGGCAGCGGATGTGGTCTTCATCGGTTCGACGGTTCAGCTCCGCGAGGAGGGGGACGACGAGATCGAGCTCTACCGGCTCGTCGGGGAGTCGACGGGCTCGTCCGATCCCGAGATCGTTGAGGTGACCGCGACCAGCCCGATGGGCGAGGCGCTTATGAAGGCACGCGTGGGGGAGGTTGTCCGAGTGAACGCCCCCAGGGGTGTGAAACGATTCGAGATCGTCGGCATTCTCTGATCAACGCCGCGACCGAAATCCGGCGTACCGGTATCCCAACAGATGGTCAGGACGGCGCGATCCGCGCGGTCTTGTTGTACTATCTACGCACAAAGGAGAGCACCATGCAACGCAGGAATCATCGTCGATTGGTCAATCGGAGCACGCTGGGGCTCCTCGCGGGTGGGCTCGCGCTGCTGACCCTGTCCGGGTGCGACTCGCTCGGACCGGCGGTCCACGAGTCGCGCACCATGTCGATCCCGCACCTCGCCGGCAGCGCCCTGAGCGTCACGACAGCGAACGGGTCGGTGCTCGTCGAGCGCCAGCAGCGGGCGGATGTTCAGCTGGATATCGACATTTTCGGGCCGGACAGCGAGCGTCTGAGCTTCGCGAGCGTCAACGCCGTCCGACAAGCGGACGGCTCGCTCCGGGTCTGGGTCGACTGGCCCGGCGGGAAACGGCAGAACAACGAGGGGGCAAACATCGATGTCCTCCTCCCCGACGCGATCGGGGTGGATGTCCGAACAAGCAACGGGCGCGTCACGCTCAAGGGGCTCGCGGGGCATGCGGAGGTCGCAACGAGCAACGGCAGCGTCACGATTGAGCGTCACTCCGGATCCGCGACTGTTCAGTCCAGCAACGGGAAGCTCGTGCTCGACCGCGTCGACGGCGAGATCAAGGGCGACACCTCCAACGGGGCCGTTATGATCACCGAGGCGTTCGGGCCCGTGGAAGCCGAGTCCAGCAACGGGAATGTGTTCGTCTCCACCGCGCACGGCAACCCGGGCCCGGTCCGCGTATCGACTTCCAACGGACGCGTCGAGCTCGCGCTCGGCGATGGGTTCGAGGGAATCCTCCGTGTGAAGACCTCCAACGGGAGCATCTCGATGCATGATCTGGGAAGCGCCCGGCTCATCGAATCGGGCAAGCACACGCTCGAGCTCCAGATCGGGGAATCGGAGACCATCTCCGCGGTCCGCACCAGCAACGGTTCTGTGCGGGTCAAAAGCCGTGGTCAGGACTGAATCCGACAATCAGGAATGGTAAAAAAGGACGGCATTGCCGTCCTTTTTTGTGATTGGTTTGCTTAGACGACGGGGCGATCAGTCCTCTTTTGAGGCCTCAACGAGCGCCTTGATGGAGGCGGGGAGTTCGAACACGGATTTGTCGACGCTGTTGAACTCCGCCGAGCTGGTGGTCATGCCCATGGACATCGGGCCCATCTGCTGGGTGGTCTTGCTGGGCATCTGCACGCCGCCGAAATCCTTGTACTCGTTGACGGTGGTGGTGACGGTGATCTCGCCCATCTCCGAGTCGGTGGTCGCGACCGAGCCGGCGAGCAGCCCGCTGTTGATCGCGTAGTACTCGGTGGAGGTCTGCCCGCTCTTCTTGTTGACATACTCGATCTGGTGGACCTTCTGCCCGTTGAACTCGCTCTCGCCCACATAGGTGATGATGGAGTAGTGCTCCTTGTATTTCAGCGCGTTCTGCGGGTCGGACTGCTCGACCAGCGCGTCGAGCTGGGCGCCCTCCATGAGCTTGGGCCCGCCCATCGGATCGATGGACCACCCGATGCCGTCGTGCAGCCCGGTGAGCTGCTCGCCGAACCCGGGGATGTTGACCTTGATGAGGAGGTTCCCGCCCGTTGCGGCGAAGACCTCCATCGTGCCCTTGAGCCCCGCCATCGGGATATCAACGGTACCGGTCGTGTGTACGGACTCGGCGACCTCGATCAGCTCGCGTCCGCCCGCCTTGTCGAGGGCGTTCTCGATGACCTCAATCGCCTTGGCGTCGTGCTTGATCTCCGGAGCCGCTTCCTTGACGGCGGTTTCGGGTTCGACCGCCCACGCGCCCGCGACGCCCGAAGCGCCGATGATCGTGAGCAGGACTGCGGCGGTGAGTTTTTTGAGTTTCATATTCGTTTTCCTTTCGCTGTTGTATCGGTGAGGGTCTCCCGGGGGAGAACCGGTTATTCGCTGTACTTGATCCATTCGACCGCCGCCTGCGCGGGCGCGTCGATGCCGTTGAGAAGATCCGCGCGGGTGACGGGGACGGGGTGCTCGGGGATGACCCCGGTGGCCTCGATCGCGTTGCCCTTGGCGGTGACATAATCGGAGATCGCGTGGAGGAGGACATCACCCGAGGGGAGCTTGTCCATCGCAGCGGCCAGCGCCATGCCCGCCGAGCGTGTGCCGAAGACTTCTACGCGTTCGATCGCCTGCATCCCGCCCGCGAAGAACTCGGAGGTTGATGCGCTGCCCTGGTCGGTGAGGATCGCGACCTTGCCGTCAAATGGTTTGAGGCGCTGACCCGAGCGGGTGACCACGATGGGCGAGACATTGAAGGTCATCTCCTGCCCGCGCATGGTCATGGTGCCGAGTGATGCTTTCTCGCTGAGGAAATAGCGTGCGAGCCCGGGCGCCATGCCCCCGATCCCGCCCGGGTTTCCGCGGAGGTCGATGACAATCCCGTCGGCGTCCTGGAGCCCGACCATCGCTTCCTCGAACCGAGCCGCGATGGGGATCATCCAGATGGTGAACGAGATGTACCCGATCTTCTTGTCCCCGAGGTTGTAGCGATCGGGGTCGTACCAGCCCCATTCGAGGTCTGTCTGCATTGGGGGGAGGTTACCGAAGGTGATCAGCTCGCCCGGCATGTCCTCGCGCACCAGTGTGTATTCGCGGGGTGTATCCGAAGAATCCAGCAGTGTGAGCGCGAGCTTTGAGCCCGCACGCCCCTGCATCCGGTTCTCGATGTTCCCGACGCCGTAGATCCCGACAAGGTCTTCCCCGACGGCCTCGGCGAGTCTTTCGATGAGCCTGTCCATCTGGGTGCCGCGGATCTTGCTGACGATCCAGCCCGTGCGGATCCCCGCCAGATCCGCCGGTCCATCCGGGCGGACCTCGGAGACCACGGCGTGCCCATCAATAATCAACACCTTGATCCCGACATCCGCGTGCCCCTCGCCGTCACCGTCCGCGACGGCATCGGAACGATTCACATCCGCCGCGTCCGCGTGCGCTCCGGGCTTGTCATCGGAAGAGGGGGAAACCTCTTCGGCGTGCTCCGGTGTGTCCTCGCTCGTTTCTTTCGGGATGATCCCGAAGTGCGACTGCCCGAGCGTGTCGAGCATCGCGCCGATGACCCGCCGGGATTGATCCCGGGTGGTCGCCTCGGCGGCTTGGGGTCGGTACTTCTCCCGCATCGCGGCCCAGTCCACGCCGTTGAAGCTGGTGTCGAAGTGCGTGTCGTTGACCAACTGCCAGGCGGCATCGAAGTCCGCCAAGGATTCTTCGGGGGTGATCTGGGGGATCTGAGATTGTGCGTGCTCGACCGGCTTTGGTGCTTGTGTGCCCTTCTCGGCTTCCGGAGCCGCGGGCTCGGTGGCGGAGCAGCCGCCGAACAAAGTGAGCGAGCCGAGGCACAGTGTGGTCAGGATGGTGTTCCGGAGAGATCTATGAAAACCCACAAGCAGTCCTCCAAGGGGGGTGATTCGTCCACAATGGTAGGGGCGAGACCCGCCCGGCACCGGTTCTACCGGAAACCGGCTCTCGGGTTTCAGAGCCGAGAATCCACGGTTTATCGAGAACCCTCCACCGCGTGGTGGATGTCGATGATCCACTCGGGCGTGCGGGCGCAGAACCGTGCCAGTGCACGCCCGCGGATCTGGTAGTAGATCGCGGATCCGCCCTGGACGAGCACGGCGACGAGGATCATCAGCAGATACAGCCCCGCCGTCGCGATGCGTTCGAGCTGCGCGAGCCCGTCAAGCTGTCCGGAGAGCTCGGGCGTGGACTGCAGCATCGGTTCATTTTTGAGCGTGCTCGCGATCATGCCTTCGCTTGTGGCGCTCTGGATGGTCATCCAAACTGCGTAGCCGATCAGCAGAGCACCGAGCATCAGCTGGTTGATCGCGAGCTTCCGGGTTGTTCTGGGGACAAACCGCAGCAGGCGACGGCGGAGCGTGAGCTCGCGCGTGCCGATCGCGCCGAGCAGCACCGCGAAGGTGAGCAGGGGCAGATTCCCGATCGCGAACGGCACGGTCGAGAACCCGGCGAGCAGCGTGAGCCAGCCGTTGCCCGATGCAAAGCGTGCGGCTTTGCGGATGGGTCGAGCGCGATCCCCCGAGTCGATGATCTGCTGCATCTGCTTCTCGCTCAGCGGCCCGGGCGGTGACTCGGCGGGACGCGTGAGCTGCAGCGGCGAGGGATTGGCTGGATCGGTCGGGAGCGCACTCATACCCACCCGATCGGCATCCGCAGCACAACGGCGGAGCGGAAGCGGCAAATCCGAGCAACGAGCATCCGTTCCGCTTCTCCAGCCGGCTTCTGCGTCCGAGAACGACCCGGGGGGTGGGTGCGAATAGACTCTGGCGAAGAGCGCAGAATGGAGATCCCCGCCCGATGAAGTACGCCTACTACAACGACCGCCCGCTCAGTGGGCAGCGGACGGGCGTGGGGCACTACCTCGATCTGGTGTGTGCGTACTGGCCGACGGACCGAGCGATCGAGCTCCGCGGACTCGGCGAATCCGTCACCAGACGGAAGTCCGCGCAAACAGGGTTATTCGTGTTCCCGTCGCTGGAGGGGCTTGCGCGATTGGAACTCGAGCCGGTGAGTGCGATGCGTCCGCCGAAGGACACGGGGTTGACCCGGCTGAAAACAACGATCGGGCGGCGCGGTTATGAGCGGGCGATCAATCGGCTCGCGTGGCTGGCGTCCAAACGCGACGGCTTCGGGCTGGTCTTTGAGCCCAACCACCTCCCCGCATCGGGCGTGCGTCCCTGCGTCGCGACGATCCATGATCTCTCGGTGCTCGAGCTGCCGGAGTTCCACCCAGACCACCGTGTCCAGTGGTGGCGTCGGGCAATGGGGCGGGCGATGGAGACCGTGGATCGCTTTCTCTGTGTGTCACAATCGACCGCCGACGCGATGGTGCGTGTGCTCGGGTGTCCGCAGGATCGTCTCGAGGTGATCCCGCTCGCATCACGCTGGGGTCGTGCGCCGGACGAGTGGACGCCCGCGTTGGTGCGTAGACAGCTGGGTGCCCCGGAGCGGTACCTCCTGCATGTCGGTACGATCGAGCCCCGCAAGAACATTGTGCGTCTGCTCGACGCCTACGGCACCTGGACGAAGGCCGAGCGAGCACAAACAAAGCTTGTCCTGTGCGGGCGAGCGGGGTGGGGCTCCGAGGGCTTCTGGTCGTCGATCATCGATCACCCGGTGGCGTGCGAGGTGCTCGCCACGGGCTACGCGTCCGATGCGCAGCTCGCTGGGCTCGTGCGGGGCTCGCTGGGAACGCTGTGCCCGTCGCACTACGAGGGCTTCGGGCTCCCGACGATGGAATCCATGGCGATGGGTGTGCCGACCGTGATTTCGTGTGCGGACAGTCTCGTTGAGATCACGGGCGGCACGGTTCCGGTGGTTGACACGGGCGACACATATGGCTGGGCGGACGCGATGCGTGGACTCGGGGATTCGTGCCCCGGGGAACGATGCGAGCGAGCGAGGCAGCGGGCCGAGGGGTATTCGTGGGCGATCACCGCACGGAAGCACCACGACCTGATGGTGTCGATCATCACTTGATGAGGTGCTCGACGATGCGCCCTTTTTCCAGACGGTAGAACTCGTGGCAGTTGTCCTCGAGGAGTTTCTCTGAATGCGAGGCCATGATCACTGTGCCGGCGCTCTGGAAGAACTGGTTCATCCGCTCGCGTGCTTTCTCCGCGAATCGTGCGTCGCCCACCCCGAGCCATTCGTCGAGGAGAAGGATCTCTGCATCGAACGCCGTGCAGATCGCGAAACCCAGCCTCGCCCGCATCCCGGGGGAGTAGATCCGTAGCGGGAGGTGCAGGAAGTCATCGAGCTCGCAGAAATCGACGATCTCGTCGATCTTCTCGCGGACTGCTTCGGGTTTGATCCCCATGAACATCGCGCGGACGAGGATGTTCTCGTGTCCGGTGAGTTCGGCGTCCATCCCGAGCATGCGATCGAAGATCGACGCGACCTTGCCGTTGACCTCGATCGTTCCGTGTGTCGGCTTGTAGATCCCCGCGATGATGCGGAGGAGGGTGGATTTCCCGGCGCCGTTGGAGCCGCAGAACCCGATGCGTTGTCCCGCGCGGATCTCGAGATCGATCCCCTGGAGTGCGGCGATCTCGAGTCTTCGCTTGTTGAGCTGGATGCGTCCACCGATGCGGGATTCGTTGCCGGAGATTTTCCGTCTCCCGCCGACGCCGAGCATGGTGTAGTCGAAGTGGACATCGCTGAGCCGCGCGACGATTCTCCCCGTGCTGATCGGCGGTGGTCGCGATCCGTCTCCGGTGGTGATCCGGGGTTCCTCGGTGCTCAGAGCCAAAGCGGGATCCTCCAGCGGAAGGCTTTGAGTGCCCACACCGCGATGATGTTGCCGACGATCGCGCCGCTGATGCACACAATCCACGAGAGCATCGGCGCGGGATGCCCGAGCAGCGGATCGCGGATGAGCGAGATCAGATGGTAGATCGGGTTGATCTCCGCGATCCATCGCTTGTCCTCGCTGAGCCGGGTGACTTGCCAGAGGATCGGGGTGGTGAGGTAGACAAGGAACACGATGTTCGGCATGAAACGAGCGAGATCGCGGAAGCGGAGCGACGCGATGCTCAGGACGGTGACGATCCAGTAGATGTTTGCGAAGTAGACGACGATCCCGGGGATCGCGAGCAGGACGCTGAATCCGGGGCGGGCGCCCGTGACCAGCGAGATCACGATGCCGACCGGGAGGGAGATGAGGAAGATCAGCAGGAGCTTGTAGACAGATTTGTTGATAAAGGTTGAGATCGGCGTGGAGAACTGCTGGAGGTATTTCTCCGAGCCACGCCAGAGCGTGGAGGATTCGCTGAGGGTTCGTCCGAAGGTCGTCCAGATCGAGTAGCTCAGCGCGAAGTAGGGGAAGTAGCCCTTGGAGTGCCCGAGCACCGCGGAGTAGACGAGCCCGAGCAGGCAGAAGTGGAAGAGGATGTTGAGCGGGATCCAGAAAACCCCGATCGCGGTGCGATCGTACTGTCTCGCGATCTCGCGTTGCGCGAGGAACTTCCAGAGCTTCGCTTGCGAGAATCCCGCCCGGAGATCATCGAAGATCGAGCGGTCGATCGGGTGCATATGGGCGGGATGCGTTGACGAACGGCTCATCGGGGGTTTTATCCACGCACGCTCTCGAGGGCGGGTTCCGCGGGGCTCTGGATACTCTTCGGTGCGTGCGCACGGACCACGATCTCGGGCTTGGAATCAAAGTCCGGCATCGCTGCGCCCGGGGTGTGCGCCGCGACATATACCGCCCTATTCGTGCGGTACGAACGCTCGGGGTTCGGGTTCGGGCGGGTGTAGGGGTGCAGCACGCGATCGGCCAGCTCGATGTGGTTCCCGATGTCGAAGAAGTCGATCCGGTCCTTGTGGTAGCGGGCGAACTGCCCGAACGCGTGGTTGCGTGCGCCGACGATGGGCTTGCGGAGTTCCACGGCGAACGAGATCGGGCCGGAGCTGGTCTGCCCGACCTCGAGGTACGGGAGGACAACGGTGTCGCAGAGCGCCATGCCGTGGGCGAACTGCTCCTCGTCCAGCGAGCCCATGAAGTGGACACGGTGGGAGATGTCCGATCGGTTCTTGCGCATCTGTTCGATCGCGATGCGCTCGAGCCCGGTGGAAAGGTCCTCGGCTTTGGCGGTGTCCGTGTACCCGGTCATCTCGCGCATGATCTCCTCGAGGTAGCTGTTGAGGCTGACATGCGGGTGGATCTCCGCGGGGTGGATCGCGCCGAAGATCGCCAGGTGGTAATCGTCGGGCAGGTAGCGCAGAGCGCGCACCGCGGTGAGGGTGCCCTTGTAGGGGGCGATGAACCCGAAGACCCCGAGGAGCTTGGCGTCCGCGGGCACGGTCGAGAGCGGTGGGAAGGCGTCGCGTGAGCTGTTGGTGAGCGCGTCGTCGACATCCTCGTCGCGGAGGAAGGAGAGCGGGTGGTTGAAGACATTCTTGAAGTCGTAATCGAGCTTGAGGAACCCCGCCTCGCGTCCGGTATGCACGATGAGCGCGACATGCTTGTGGGCTTGTTCCTTTTTCAGGAGTCTGAACACCGAGGCCCCGATGCTGCGGGTCCGCCACCAGTCCTTGGTGGTATTGAGCGCGTCGGTGAGCTTGAGCTTGGTGAGGGCTTTGAGCACGCGCAAGGTGGGGAACCCGCCGGAGTGGGCGAAGGTGTGGAAGGTGACGGAGAGGGACCTGGATGCCCGGACAATCCGCTTGAGGCGTCGGAAGGCGATCCCGCCGGTCGGGCCGAGCGTTCCGGGCTCGTACTGGATATTGACGGCGTCAAAGTCCTTGAGCCGGCTGCAGATGTCGTTGATGTGCGCCTCGGCGAGCTTCATCCGGCGTGGGGCGTCGGAGCGGAGGATGGACTGGTCGAGGGGGATGACCTCGATCTCGAAGTCGTCGGTGAGGTAGCGTTCGAGGCGTTCGGTGTAGGCGGCGATGCCGCAGAGCTCGTTGTAGGTGCTGATGATCGCCAGCTTCGGGCGTTTGGTCGTGGTGCTCATCAGGGTCCTCTCCCGGTCCTTGCCCTCGCACGGTTTCCCCCGGGATTCGGACCCGCCGGGCGAGGCGTCTGAGGGGGGAGTATAGGCCGATTCAGGTTTCGAACGGGTCGATCGGCCCGATCAGCATCGAGGTGATCGCGAGCCCTTTCTGGCGGTGGTCGCCCGTTTCGGGCTGGATCTCGCTGTGCGCCATCGTCCGTGGGACGAGGATCGTGAGCATCGGTGCGGCTCCATCGAGCAGCGGGGCGGGGATGTCCGCGTGGAGATGGATCTGCCCGTCGATGATGCCCGCGATTCGGATCTCGAGCGGGGAGCCGTTGATGAGCAGGTGGGTGCCCTGGAGGATGTCGTCGGCGATCACGGAGATGATCCGCAGCGTGAGTCGGTGGGGGGCGGCGGGTAGCTTCGGGAGCCGGATGGTGCTGGCGCGTCCGGGGCCGGTCCATCTCCATTTCTGGGTCTCGCCCTCGAGTACATGCCACCCGTCGCCATCGATGGGGTCATCGACGCGGATCTCGATCGGAGTGGTCATGATGGCGCCGTGCTCGGCTTGAGCGCCGGCTCGGTGCCCCCCCTCGTCGATGAGTTTCGTGAGGCTTGCGCTGAGCAGCTTCTGGGCGTGTTTGTAGACGATCTGGTCGTTCTGGGTCAGCTCGTGGATGAGCTCGCGGGTCGACGGCTTGAGCTCATCGAATCGATCGTGGCCTCGGGTGGTGTTGAGCGGTGCCATGTCGCTGGGCGGGGTCCACCCCATCATGCGGGCGATGAGGCGCGTGGTGGGGGTGAGGAGTTTGGTGGTGCCGACGATGCTGAACTGTTCCAGCTGTGCGCACGCGGCCGCGGGGTCCGCGGGCTCGTCGAGATAGAGCGATGCGGTGAGCTGTCGGGCTTGGCCGTCGATGAACTGCCAGCGGCAGAGCTCGTGCCCGGAGCGGAGGAACCCCTCGATGTCGTTGTTGCGGGCGATGTCGATGAGTTCCTTCGCGAGCTCGGGGGCTTTCTCGCGGTTCTCGTCGGACTTGGTGCGCCAGTCGTTGTAGAGCGAGACCACACGGGCGGTCGGTTCGCGGAGGATGGTGATCGAGCGTGCGCCGGGGAAGAAGGCGCGGAGGACATCGTTGCCGTAGTGCCCGTGGATGAGCTTGTAATGCTGGACGGCTTCTTTTTTGCGTTCGAACTCCTCGCGGGTGACATGCAGCGGGTTCTTCCCGAAGTAGCCCTTGGGGAGGATGTCGTTGGCCCGGTAGTGCTGGTCGAGCCAGGCGGTGAGGGTGGTGCCCGCGGTCTTCGGGATGTGGAGGAAGTAGAGCGGGGGCATGCCGGGGGTGTTCAGGGTCGGTGTGCGGGGGTCGGGTCTATAGTATCCCCTGATGCCCGCAACCACGACGGAAAGCCCGATGACGGATCCATGTGTACAGCCGGCGAGTGATCGGTCGGGGGTGCTGAATCCGGATGTGTTCTTTGTGCATGTGCCGAAGACGGGGGGGACCTCGCTTCGGGCGCTCTTGGAGCAGTATCACCCGGTATCGCAGATTGCGCCGTCGGATGTCATTGGGCGTTCGGCCAAGGAGCAAGGAGTACCACGCCCTCAGATCGTGCGGACATCGGAGATCGACGCGTATACCTGTTTTTATGCGCACACAAACTATGCAGATTTCCTGCGGGATGGCTTTGCGCGGGTGACGGTGCTGCGTGATCCGATGAAACGCCTGCGATCACTGCTGAATCACTGGCAGACCTGGACGAAGCAGGAGATCTATCGCGGCCCGGGATCGCAAGCCGTGAAGGATCTGAAGTACAGCTCCCGGAACATGGCACTCGAGGAGCTCCTGCGGATCGAGGAGAGCCCGATCATCCGCAACTTCCACAACGGGATGGCCAAAACCCTCGTGTCGAACTTTCCGATCCCCGAGCATGTCCGGCTCAGGGGCGATGCTTTGCTCGGCAAAGCGTTGCACAATCTTGAGCATCGGATGGCTTGGGTGGGGATCACGGAGCGGTTTGATGAATCATTGATCGTGCTCTGCGATCGGCTGGGGTATCCGGTGCCTCGGGCGACGCAGCGGCTCAATGTCCGCAAACGCGAGGGGTACAGCGATAGCGGTGCGGAGGATCCCGCGATTACGCGGGCGCTCGAGTACGATCGGGTCGTGTACCGGCGCGGGGTGGAGATCCTCGACGAATCGCTCGCCGAGCTGCGCGATCGGCACGCGGAACAGATCGCAGCGGGGCGGGCACTGATGGGGTGTGTCGACGACGCGGTGGCCCGCCGGTTTGTGGGGCTCTCGGATCCCGCTCGTCCGGGTCTTGTCGGCGGAACAATGGACATGGCGCTGCGCGGGATCGGGTGGCACGAACGCGAGGGCGTGGACACGAAGCGGGTGTACCGCTGGACGGGCCCGGGGACCGAGGCGACGATCGAGTGCCTCATCAAGCCCGCGGATGGGTACCGCGTGGAGCTTGGCGTGGTGAGTGTTCTGGGCAAGTCCGTGCTGGAGAACACGCGGTTTACGATCAACGGCGTGGAGCCCGAGTCGGTCGAGCTGGACCGCAAGCTGGTGAACCTGAGCCGATCACAGCCCGGGCGGACGGTGACGCTGAGGTTCGGCGGGAGGCCGGTGGGGGACGACGGGTTCTGTCGGTTGCTGATCGAGACGCCCGGCGTGTGCTCGCACGCGGAGGTCGACCCGTCGTGCGGCGATCGTCGTCCGAAGGGGATCGCGGTCTGCTCATGGTCGATCGAGGCGGTCTGAGCGGGGCTGCGGGCGTGGAATCATCCGTGTTTCCGGGTGAAATGGCGCCGAGTGTGTGATCCGTATGAAGCCGGCTGGTGGGTCACCCGATAATTCGGGCTGGACCATCGCCCCCGGAATAGAGTTCATGGGGCGGAGCACACACGGATCGAGAGCAAAGGGAGCGGGCACGATGAAGGGCATGATTCTTGCGGGCGGACTGGGGACACGGCTGCGTCCGATGACGCTGGTGACGAACAAGCACCTGCTGCCGGTCTATGACCGCCCGATGGTGTATTACCCGATCGAGTGTCTCGTGAATGCGGGGATCACGGAGATCATGATCGTCACGGGCGAGGAGAACGCGGGCGATTTCATCAAGCTGCTGCGAAACGGGTCCGAGCTGGGGATCACCCGGCTCGAGTACGCGTTCCAGGTCGGCGAGGGCGGGATCGCTGATGCGCTCAAGCTCGGGCGTCACTTTGTTGGCGACGACAAGGTGTGCGTGATTCTGGGCGACAACATCATCGAGGGGAACATCCGGCAGGCCGCGGACGATTTCCGCAAGCAGGCGTCGGGGGCGAAGATCCTGCTGAAGGAGGTCCCGGACCCGCACCGCTTTGGTGTTGTGGAGTTCGACGGCGAGGAGATCGTGCGGATCATCGAGAAGCCCAAGGACCCGCCGAGCAACATGGCGGTGACGGGGTTGTATATGTACGACAGCGATGTGTTCGGGATCTGCGACCAGCAGAGGCCTTCGGACCGCGGCGAGCTTGAGATCACGGATGTGAACAACGAGTACCTCAGACGCGGCGATCTGACTTGGGCGAGGCTCGATGGATGGTGGACGGACGCGGGGACGATCCCGAGCCTGCTGCGGGCGACGAATATGGTCGCGGAGTCGGGCGCGAACAAGATCAACAGCAACTCGTAAAAAGAGCAGGAAGCACACCATGGGACAGACCATCCTTGTCACCGGCGGCGCTGGTTTTATCGGCTCGAATCTCGTGCGGTTTATTCTCGAGAACCGCCCCGATGATCGCGTGATTAATCTCGATGCGCTGACCTACGCGGGGAACCTCGAGTCGCTCGCGGACCTGATGGACGATCCGAGGCATGAGTTCGTGCACGCGGACATCGCGGATGTTGAGAAGCTGGAAGGGGTGATGCCGAGGGTCGATTCGGTGCTGCATCTGGCGGCGGAGTCGCATGTTGATCGCTCGATCCACGACCCGAGCCTGTTTCTCAAGACGAACATCATCGGGACGCAGGTGCTGCTCGATGCCGCCAAGCGTCACGGTGTCGGGCGGTTTGTGTATGTCTCGACGGACGAGGTGTACGGCGAGCTGCCTCTGGACGACAAGAGCCAGCTGTTTACCGAGGAGACGCCGCTGAAGCCCAACTCGCCGTACGCGGTGTCGAAGACAGGCGGGGACATGCTGGCGCGTGCGTACTGGCATACCTACGGGATGAATGTTTCGATCACGCGGTGCTCGAATAACTTCGGGGCGTACCAGTTCCCGGAGAAGGTGATCCCGCTGTTCGTGAACAAGCTGATCGAGGGCGAGCAGGTGCCGTTGTATGGGGACGGGAGCAATGTGCGTGACTGGCTGCATGTGCTCGATCACTGCGAGGCGATCTGTCGGGTGCTCGACGACGGCAAGCCGGGCGAGGCGTACAACATCGGTGGCAACAACGAGCGGTCGAACCTCGAGCTGACCAGGATGCTCATCGATCTGTGCGGGCGTGATGAGAGCGCGATCAAGCATGTCGAGGACCGTCTGGGTCACGACAAGCGGTACGCGATCGACGCGAGCAAGATCCGGCGGGAGCTGGGGTGGGAGCCGACCCGGTCGGCGTGGCCCGGTGCGCTCGAGGAAACCGTGCAGTGGTACAAGGACAACCGGGTGTGGTGCGACCATGTCCGCAGTGGCGAGTACAAGCGGTTCTACGCGCAGAACTACTCAGGCTCCTAATCCAATCACAATCCAAACAAATAGATCCCGCGCACTCTTTCGGGGTGGGGCGGTTGATCTTTGTGGATGATGAGGTATGATTTGTGCTGTCTAAGTGCAATTGATATTGTTCAACAACAATTTGTCCTGTTTGTGAATACTCACGAAAGTCGATATAGTCATCAGGAGGATCGGCATCTCGGCCGGTCCAAATGCCAGGAAATCGGGAGCAGCGACATGTCTGACCATGCCGAGACGAGCAGTGCCGGGGCCGCGAATCGTGACGGGCTCGAAGCGTTTGTGTACGACGACAAGATTGTCCGAATGTTCGGGTGGGCGACCATCATCTGGGGCGTTGTGGCGTTCTTGGTGGGGGTAATCATCGCGGTCCAGCTCGCGTTCCCGCAGGCGGGGCTTGGGATCTCGTTCCTGAGCTTCGGGCGTCTGCGTCCGCTGCACACGAACGCGGCGATCTTTGCGTTCGCGGGCAACGCGGTGTTCGCGGCGGTGTACTACTCCACGCAGCGGCTCTGTAAGGCGCGGATGTGGTCTGACCTGCTCTCGCGTCTGCACTTCTGGGGCTGGCAGCTGATTATTGTTTCTGCGGCGTTGACACTCCCGCTCGGGATCACCCAGGGCAAGGAGT
>JAGQOC010000206.1 GCA_020427745.1 Phycisphaerales bacterium
GCGGGTGTTCTTTTTTCAAGCGTGATGATGCTCGGCGCCGGCCCAGAGACCGCCGCGGAGATGCGGAAGGCACGCGCCCAGCGCCAGCTCGAAGAAAACCTACGCCATCAGGAACGGGCGGCGACGATGCTCGATCGTGAGGACCTCGCGCCGATGGATCCTGCGCTGATCGAGAAGTACCAGTCGACGATCGAGTACCTCGCGGATCCCGCTCGTGAGGGACGCTCCCCCGGATCCCACGGCATCGAGCAGGCGGCGGAGTTTATCGAGGCGAGGTTCACCGCACTCGGGCTGACCCCGGCGTTCGAGGAGACGACCGAGGGCGCCGATGGCGAGGAGATCGTGACCCCGCACGCGAGCTTCCGTCAGGAGCTGCAGATGGGTGTCTCGGTCGATGCCACGGTTGCGACGATGCGTGTGAACGGCGTGGAGCTTGTCGCGGGGGATGATTTTTCGGTGCTCGCGTATTCGGGGTCGGGTGAGATCAATGCGCCTGCGAGCTTCGCGGGGTACGCGGTCGTGTCGGGCCCGAGCGGGTACATGGGCTTCGAGAACAGCACCACACTGGAGGGACGCGTGGCACTCTGCCTGAACTACGAGCCGATGAACGAGGACGGGATGAGCAAGTGGCGTGAGGGTGGGTGGTCGAATCACTCGCGCCTGACTCACAAGGTCAGCGCTCTGGCGAGGAGGAACGCGGAGGCGGTGATCATTGTTTCCCCGCCCCAAGCCGACGACGAGCGGGTCGATGTGCTCGAGACGATCGAGTCGACGACCCCGCAGGGGCGTGGCGTGGGGCCCGGAAGGGTGCCGAAGTTCGAGATCCCGGTGGTGATGGTCACACCGAGGGTCGCGCGGATGATTGTTGGGGAGCAGGAAGGGCGGACGCTCGAATCGCTGATCGAGAAAGCCAACGCCGGGGGCATCGTCGAGGAGCTGGGCGAGCAGCTTGTGGCGCTCAATATCCAGATGGCAAGAACGCCCACGATGACCTCCAATCTCGGCGCGATCCTGGAGGGGCGAGGGACGCTCAAGGACGAATACATCGTGGTCGGTTCGCACTACGACCACCTCGGGTACGGGAGCTTCGGATCGCGGATCGCGACCAATGTCGGCAAGCTCCATCCGGGCGCGGACGACAACGCATCGGGGACCTCGGGGATGCTGATCGCCGCGGAACTGATCACGAATCAGTACGCGTTGCTGGCGCCGAACGAGCCCGCGCGGAGCGTGCTGTTCCTCGCGTTCACGGCGGAGGAGTCCGGGCTCAACGGCTCGAGGTTCTATGTCGATCATCCGATCACCGAGATCGAGAATCACGCCGTGATGCTCAACATGGACATGATCGGCCGATTGGAGAACGAGCCGCTCGAGATCGGTGGGCTGGAATCGTCGCCAGGCATCGAGGGGTTCGTCGAGCCGTTCTTCGAGCAGAGCGGGCTGGTGATCGCGCGGGAGAGCTCTGTGGGTTCAGGGCGGAGCGATCACGCGTCGTTTGATGCCGCGGGCGTGCCGGCGATGTTCTTTTTTACGGGTTTGCATGAAGAGTACCACACACCCAAGGACACGGCGGACCTGATCGACGCGGACGGAGGTGTTCGGATTGCGGTGCTGTGCTCCCAGATCGGCTACGCGCTCGCGACGGACCCGACGAGGTTCGAGCACCGGCGGAATGCGGGCAGGCAGGAGAGCAAGCAGCCGACGGTTCGTGTCGGGATCCGCCCGAGCAATGCGTCCAAGGGCGGGATGATGGTCGAGCGGGTGTTCCCCGACACGAGCGCCTCGGACGCGGGGCTGATGGAGTATGACCGGATCATCAAATGGGACGGCGTGGAGATCGAATCGGTGGAGTCCTGGCGGCCGATCCTCTCGAAGGTCTCGCCGGGTGATGTGGTTTCGCTGGAGATCGAACGCGACGGGGAGATCATTGAGGTGGAGATGACACTCCGCGCGATCGAGTAGAGCGATCAGTGCCCGCTCGTTCGTAGATCCCAGCCACGCGATCGTCCGGTTGGCTCGATGAGTTCCCCCTCGGTCGTGCGCACGGTGATCCGGGCACCTGTGGCTCTGAGCTGAGCGAGCTGGCGTGAGCCGATCTTTGAGCGGAGCGTGACGGAGTTTTCGCCGTATTCACGGTCGAGGATATCGGTTCGTTTCTCGATGGTGTGGATCGCCCTCGATTCGCTGAGCGGAAGGGTGAGGTCGAGGGTCCGGATCTCGCCGATCGAGGCGGTGCGGACACGATCGATGAGCTCCTCGATCCCCAGCCCCGGATTGTCATCCTCGGACGGGAGCGAGCACACCGCGAGCGCACCGGGGGCGGTGGTCTGCCAGAACAGGATCTCGCGGTCCTCGGTGAGGAGATCGGCTTTGTTGAGGAGGACCTGGTATCGCGGGCGTTCGTAGGGGGGTGGGGGCGTGTTGCCGTCGCGTTTGCTCTTTACGGCCTCCCGCTCGGCGCGTTCTTCGAGATCCCTGAAGAGGTCGTCGAGTGTCTCGAGGACGGTTTTGTAATGCATCTCGGCGTTGGGGTCCGAGACATCGAGCACGATCAGCAGCAGGTTCGCGTGCGTTGCTTCTTCGAGCGTTGCCCGGAAGGATGCGACGAGGTGGTGGGGGAGATCACGGACGAACCCGACGGTGTCTGAGAGCATCGCTTCGTGCCCGCCACCGAGGTCCCAGCTGCGTGTGCGGGTCATCAGCGTCGCGAACACGCGATCGTCGGCGTACGCACCGCCGGCGGTGAGCGTGTTGAACAGCGTGCTCTTGCCCGCGTTGGTGTAGCCCACCAGCCCGACCGTGAAGTGGTCGTTGTTGCGTTTCTCGACAGCTCTGCGTTTGCGTTCCTGGATTTCCTCGAGCTCGCGCATGAGCACCGATTTCTTCTTCTGCACGAGCCGACGATCGATCTCGAGCTGCTGCTCGCCGGGTCCGCGTGTGCCGACACCGCCGATCCCACCCGAGCCGACGATGCGTTCGAGGTGGGACCACATCGCTCTGAGGCGTGGGTAGGTGTACTCGAGCTGGGCGAGCTCGACTTGGAGCTTCGCCTCGTGCGTGGTTGCGCGGGAGGCGAAGATGTCGAGGATCAGCTCGGAGCGGTCGAGCACCTTGCGCTCCGTGATCTTCTCGATGCTCGCGATCTGCTTGGGCGAGAGGTCATGGTCGAAGATGATCGTGGTTGCGTTGAGTGTCTCGCAGAGGGCCCGGAGCTCCTCGACCTTGCCGCGTCCCATGTAGGTCCCCGCCATCGGCTTGTCGCGCCGTTGCTCGAGCTCCCCGACCACAACCGCGCCGGCCTGGGCCGCGAGCTCGCGGAGTTCCCCGAACGGGTCGCGCGGGTCGAAGGTGGATTCCGGGAGACGGACGGCGGCGAGGACGGTGCGCTCGGCCTGGACTTTGATGGTGTCGCGTTCTTTGGGTGCGGGCATACAACAGGATCTTGAGAGGTTTCGCAGAAACCGGTCGGGACGGGCGAACCGGGCGGGTCCAGCGGTCGAACCCCCCATAGGATAGGCTCGGGACCGGTGAAACCGGTCCGAAATGTTGGAGACGCCCATGCACATGACCACTTCCAAAGCACTCCTCACCCTGCTCGGCGTCGCCGTGGTCGGGTCCACCATCGCCGTCGCGACCAACGCGGCCCGCACGCCCGGGGACTACGCCTTCTTCGATCCCATCGTCGATGTCCACACGATGATCGACAAGCTCTATGTCGAAGCGCCCGACGACCAGGAACTCCAGATCGAAGCGATCAATGGCATGCTCGAAGCGCTCAACGACCCGTTCAGCGTGTATGTGCCCAGCGATGACACCGAACGCTTCAGCCGCGACCTGACCGGCGAGTATGTCGGGATCGGTGCGGAGGTCAATATGCGCGACGGATGGCTGACGATCGCCTCGCCGCTCGACGGCTCGCCGGCGTGGAAGGCGGGGGTCATGGCGGACGATCGGGTTGTCGCGATCGACGGCGAGTCCACCGAGGGACAGACGCTCGACGAGCTCATCAACAAGCTCATCGGAACGCCCAACACCAAGGTCACGATTACGGTCGAGCGGGGCGCTGAAACGCTCGACATCGACATCATCCGCAACCACATCAAGGTCCAGGCCGTCAAGGGCTTTATGCGCGACGGCGGGGGCGAGGGAGAATGGCGGTACCTGATCGATCCCGAATCGGACATCGCCTACTTCCGGCTCACCCAGTTCACACCCAAGTGCTCCGAAGAACTCGCCGGCGCGATCGAGCACGCGACGAGCAACGCGGGCGGCTCACTCGGAGGCGTGATCCTCGATCTGCGTTTCAACCCCGGCGGTTTGCTCGACGAAGCGATCGCGATCGCGGACCTGTTTATCAGCGAAGGCACAATCGTCTCGACGAAGGGACGCGCCTACGAAGGGCAGGTCGCGACGGCTCACCGAGCCGGAACACTCCCGGATTTCCCACTCGTGGTTCTCATCAACGGGCAGAGCGCCTCGGCGAGCGAGGTGCTCTCCGGCGCGCTCGCAGACCACAACCGCGCGGTTGTGATCGGCACACGATCCTTCGGCAAGGGCTCCGTCCAGTCCGTCCGCCCGCTCGCGTCGGGCGCGGGGGTGCTCAAGCTCACCGAGCAGTACTACTACCTCCCCAGCGGGCGGCTGCTGCACCGCAAGGAGGACTCTACCACCTGGGGTGTGGACCCAACGCCGGGGTACTACATGCCGCTGACAAACGAGCAGACGAGCGATATGCTGCTTGCGCGTCGACAGCAAGAGATCATCTCGAAGAACGATCCTGAGTTTGTGCCGGTCGACCTGAGCGATATCCGCGTTGTGCTCGAGCGTCTCAATGACCCGCAGCTCAGCGCCGCCGAGCGGGTCATGAAGCACCGGATCGAGACGGGAGCATTCGAGCCGGTCGGCATCGAGCCAAATACCCCGGACGATGTCGCGCTCGCATCGCTCAACGATCTCCGCGACCAGCGTGAGCGGTTGCTCCGCGAGGTGATCCGCATCGATCGGCGCGTCGAGGCCGTCGAGAGTGGGGTGCCGACCGCAAGGCAGGATGAGGATCCCAAGGATTTCTGGCCCGACGACGAGCGGGTGACCGGGGGGACACTCGAGGTCCGCGACGCGGAGGGCAAGCTCGTGGCGATCCTGGATATCACCGGCGAGAACCTCGAACGCTGGCTCATCGACGCGGATGTCGCCAAGCCCGCTCCCGAGCCGACCAATCCATGATCGTCCTCGGGATCGAGTCCTCGTGCGACGAGACTGCGGCATCGGTGGTTGAGGACGGGCACCGTGTCCGTTCCTCCATCGTCGCGAGCCAGTACGAGCTGCACGCCGAGTACGGCGGGGTGGTCCCGGAGATCGCGTCGCGTGCGCACGAACAGCACATCGTTCCCGTGATCGACGCCGCACTCGATGAAGCGGGTGTTTCGCGGAATGATCTCGACGCGATCGCGGTGGGGCACCGCCCGGGTTTGATCGGCTCGCTGCTTGTCGGGCTCAGCGCCGCCAAGGCGATGAGCTGGGCGCTCGGCGTGCCGCTGATCGGGGTCGACCATGTCCATGCGCACCTCTGGGCGGGGATGCTCGATCGCGGGCTCCCGGCGTTCCCGGCGTTGGGCCTCGTGGTTTCCGGCGGGCACACATCGATCTATTCCATGCGATCGCCGACGGAACTGAAGCGACTCGGCGCGACGATCGACGACGCCGTGGGTGAGGCCTACGACAAGGTCGCGGCGATCCTCGGGCTCGGGCACCCCGGCGGATCCAAGATCGACGAGCTCGGTCGAGCGGAGGGCGCGGACGACCGTGCGTTCGATTTCCCGGTGTCGAGGCTGGCAAAGGAATCGCTCGATTTCAGCTTCTCCGGGCTCAAGACCGCGGTGTTGTACGAGGTCCGCGGGCGTCCGACGCCGCCCGCGATCAAGGGCAAGCCACCGCTCCCCGTTCCCGATGTTCCCGAGCTGACACCGGAGCGGACGCGGGATATCGCCGCGAGTTTCCAGCGTGCGGTCGAGCGTGCGGTGGTGCTCAAGCTCGAACGCGCGATCGAGCAGCACGGCCCGTTCCGGACACTGGTCGTCGGTGGTGGGGTCTCGGCGAACACACGCTTGCGTTCCGCCTTCGCCCAGCTCGCGGATCGCAACGGCATGGAACTCGTCATCCCCGCGATGGCCTACTGCATCGACAACGCCGCGATGATCGCGGGGCTCGGGGGCGTGCTGCTGAACAACGGGCGGCGGGATGATCTCATGCTGTCGGCGGTGCCGACGACGGGGTGCTGATGGAAGATTTCTTCGGCAAACCCGTTGTCCGCGATCTTCACCCCGCGGCCCTCGATTCCGAGGCGTTGTTCGCCCAGTGCCAGATGACCCGCGGGAAAACCTCGGGGCCGGGTGGGCAGCACCGAAACAAGGTCCAGACCCAGGTGGTGCTGCTGCATTCGCCCACCGGGATCTCCGCGCAGGCGGGGGAGCGACGCGAGCCGGAGGTGAACAAACGCGTGGCGTTGCGTCGGCTCCGTCTCGAGCTCGCGGTGCGCCATCGGGTCGGAGTCCCTGCCGGTGACATCCGCTCCGAGCTCTGGAGGGAACGCTGCAGGAACGGGAAGATCGGGTGCGGTGTGCGCCATGCAGATTTTCCCAGCATCCTCGCCGAGGCGCTCGATGTTACGGATGCGTGCGCGTACGACATCAAGAAAGCCGCGTTGCGGCTCGATGTGTCCATGTCGCAGATGGTCAAGCTGTTTGCCAAGCACCCGCCCGCGCTCGCGATGGTGAACCGGGAACGCGAATCGCGGGGGCTGCACCCGATGCGTGGGTGATCACTCCGTCGGCACGCTCGCGTAGCGTGAGTTCGGTTCGACAAGCGACGCGGCGTACGCCTGGGCGATCGCCTGAACAAAGCGGTCGTGTGCCGGCATGCCCATCTTCGCTCGTCGGTCGTCGAGCTGGTCGGGGAACTCGATCGATGTGATCGGGACGGGGCGCATCACGCCCTCGCTGTCGCGGGCGAGGGTCATCTGCGTGCCGTAGACCTGCGGCTGCCCGTTGAACACGCGGATCCGGTCGGTGAGCAGCGCGATGTAGGGTGCGGGGAGTTCGCCTCGATCAACGAGGTCGTGCATCATCTCGAGACAGCGTTCCTGGAACGCGGTGTCGTGTCCGGCGTGCTGGATCACGAGGTACGCGCCCTCGGTTGCCTCGAGCCCGACCGTTCCGCGGGTGGGCCAGCCGATGCAATCGACGATCTCTTTCAGCCGCGCGGCGTGCGCACGGTCGATCGCGTTGATCATCGCGAGCCGGGCTTTGTTCTGGTGTTTCGGGTCGATCGAGTCACGAACAAGCTCGCGGTCTCTGTTGTGCATGTCGATGAGCTCGTTGGCAACCTCCGCGAGCTCGAGCCCCTGCACCGGGCGGTCGTAGACGGGGATCTGGTCGGAGGCGTATTCCGCGCCGATGACGAGTTCTTCGGATGCTGCCGAGAACACGGGCGACGCCTCGGCGTCGCAGTACGATGCCTGATGCTCGTTGGAGAGTGAGGCAGAGCGGGTTTGTCCGCATCCGGCGATGAGCAGGAGCGCGAGCGAGGACATTCCGATGGCGGCGGTGGTGCGGGGGGTGTTCATGCTCGGAATATCGGAAACCCTTGCACGAGAAACACCCCGCTTGCCGGGCTTTGTGGGCAAACCCGCGCTGCCCAATCGGCACAACCGGCGCAGATGCCCAGGCATGGTCCGACCGGCGTACAAAGAAACCCCGGGGGCGGTTCTCCCCCGGGGTTTGTTGGGTCAGTCACGATACGGAAAACTTATCGGCGGCGGCGGGTCGCGACGAGCCCACCGAGCCCGAGCAATGCCACCGAACCGGGAGCCGGGGTGTTGAGCTCGAAGTTGTGGCTGTAGGACCCGTCACCAGTCCCGCCGAACAGGTTATCCTCGGAGCCGACGCTGGGGCCGGCATCGCCGAGGAACCACTGTCCACCGGACAGATCGCTGGAGACCAGCTGAACGATGCCCGCGCCATCAACCATGAAGGTGGAGCCGAGGGTGATCGTCCAGATGAAGTTGCCGCCTAGCGAGAGGTTGACACTAAACGCGTTGATAAGCGTATCGCCCGCGGCGTTGTAGAACTCGACATTCATGGTCTGCCCGGCGTTGACATTGCCACCCACGAAGCGGAACGAGCTGAGGTTGAACGCGCTGGCGCTAGTCGATGTGTAGTCATCGAAGCCGATCGCTCCGGCTGCCGCACCGAAAGCGACATAGCCCGTGGGCCCGGGATCCATGTTCGAGAACAGTGTGGTTGTGCCGCGATCCTGTGTGCCGAAGGAATCGTCGAGCGACACCATCGAGACATCGGCGGCACTGATCTGGGTGTAGGTGCTGTAATCACCAAGAACGGGCGACGCCCACGCGGTCCCGGCTGCGGCCAAAGCCGCAACCACTGCACTTGTTTTCTGCATGTCTCTTCTCTCTTTCTTGTAGTTCCCGCCACGAGTGGGCGGCAGTTATCCCGGGCGGATTTGCCCGGGCTCTCTCTCGGTGGGATGCGGAGACGCCGCCCCCCATCCCGATAGTGTGATAACTATCGCGGACCCTGTCAAGCGGATCCGGCCGGGTTCTCGGCGGAAAAAGACCTGCGGCTCTGGCTTTAGGGGGCTTGAGGAACGGGACCGGTCAGCCCCGATCGGTGCCTGCCTTGCTCTGAAGCCTGCGGAGGGCGTCGAACGCGTCCAGTGGCGACATCGAGTCCAGCTTGATCTCCCGGAGTTCGTCCACCACCGGATGGGCGACGAACTCCGTAAACAACCCGAGCTGGTCGTTTACTTTGGCGGCTCTGGGCTGCACAGCCTGCGTATCAACCCGTCCGGCGTGCTCGACCGAGAGGGCACCGAGGATCTCCCGCGCCCGCTCCGTGACGCTCTTGGGCACGCCCGCGAGCTGCGCGACATGGATGCCGTAGGACTGGTCGGCCCTCCCCGACCGGATCGAGTGCAGGAACGCGATCTCCTGCTTGCCGTCCTCGGTGGTCCACTCGCGCACGGCGACATGCAGGTTCTTGACCCGTCCCGCGAGGCGCTCTTCGAGCTCCGTGATCTCGTGATAGTGTGTCGCGAAGAGCGTGCGGGGCGTCGTCTCCGCGAGATGCTCCGCGATCGCCCACGCGAGGCTCAAGCCGTCGAGCGTGGAGGTGCCGCGTCCGATCTCGTCGAGGATCACGATCGCATCGGGGGTCGCGTTGTTGAGGATGTTCGCGGTCTCGATCATCTCGACCATGAAGGTCGACTGCCCGCGGTGCAATGCGTCGTCGGCGCCGACGCGGGTGAAGATCCGTGAACAGACGCCGATCGTTGCGCGATCCGCGGGGATGAAACTCCCGGCCTGCGCGAGCACGACGAGCAACGCGTTCTGGCGGATATAGGTGCTCTTGCCAGCCATGTTCGGCCCGGTGATGAGCGCGAGTGTCGCGGGCTCCGGCTCGGTTCCGAGCACACAGTCGTTGGGGACGAACCGGTGCCCGAGTGATTCGTCGAGCACCGGGTGACGCCCGCCGTGGATCTCGAGCGTTGGTGCGTCGGCGATGACCGGGCGCGTCCACCCACGCTCGCGTGCCTTGGTCGCGAACCCGAGCAGGGCGTCGAGCTCCGCAACGACCGCGCCGAACGCGGAGAGCTCATCGATGACCGCACGCGTCTGTGTGCACAAAGCATCGAACAGGGCGTGTTCACGCTCGATCGCGCGTGATGACGCCGTGAGCACCTTTTCCTCGAACTCCTTGAGCTCCGGCGTGATGTAGCGTTCCGCGTTTTTGAGGGTTTGCTTGCGTGTGAACTCGACGGGCGCACGCGATGCCTGCCCGCTCGGGAGCTCGATGTAGTAGCCGAAGACCTTGGTGTACCCGACCTTGAGTGAGGGCAGGTCGTGGGCCGCGATCAGCCTTGTCTGGTAGTCCGCGAGCCAGACGCCCGCGTCGCGTTCGAGATTGCGTGCTTCGTCGAGCTCGCCGTCCACGCCGTCGCGGATCAATCCGCCCGCCCGCAGGTGCGCCGGGGGCTCGTCAACACACGAAGCGACGATCGATTCGGCGACCGGGAGGAGCGATGCCTCGATTGTTCGAAGTTTGGTTCGGTATCTTGTGAGGGGCTCGCACTGCTCGATGGTCTCGCCCAGCGTGCGGACATGAGCGGTTGATCGCCCGAGGGCCGCGAGGTCGCGGGGTGTTGCACGCCCCAGCGATACACGGGCGGTCACGCGGGCGATGTCGCAGATGTTCGCAAGCAGCTCGCCGAGCGCACCTGCGAGCGTTCGGTCATCGGCGAGCGCTCCGACCGCGGCGTGACGGGACTCGATCACGGGGCGATCGGTGCGTGGGGCGCTGAGCCATTCGCGGATGAGGCGTTTGCCCATCGGTGTGCGCAGCACGCAGCGTGTGCCGGTCTCGCTGGCGAGGAACACGCCGGCGAGCGAGCCGGCGAGCGTGCCCTCGCGGATCGTCTGGTTGATCTCCAGAGAACGCAGGCTTGTCGCATCGATCAAGCAGGCGGTGGACCGGTCGATCATCATGGGTGCCGAGAGATGCCGGAGGGTCGCGGACTGACGCTGGAACTCAGATCCCGAGGTCGCTTCGGACTGCTCGCGGTCGATCGCCTGTGTCTCTCGGAGGTAACGAACGGTCGCGCCCGCGGCTCGCACACAAGCCATTGATGGATCCAGCCCGAACCCGTCGAGCGTGGAGACCCCGAACTGCTCGTGGATCGCCTCGATCGCCTCGTCGGT
>JAGQOC010000026.1 GCA_020427745.1 Phycisphaerales bacterium
TCGGAGATGTGGCACATGCCGTCGGTCCCCGGAGCGATCTCGATGAACGCGCCGAAGTCCTTGACAGAGACCACCTTGCCCTCGTAGATCGTCCCGACCTTGACATCCTCGCAGATCGCGCCGATCTCGGCTTCCGCACGCTCGACATTCTCGGCGTTGACAGACGAGACGAGCACGGTGCCGTCGTCCTCGACATCGATGTTGACGGAGTACTTGTCCTGCAGAGCACGGATGGTCTTGCCGCCCGGCCCGATCAGCTTGCCGATCTTGTCGGGGTGGATGCGGAGCTGGATCATCCGCGGCGCGTGGCGGGAGATCTCCGCACGCGGCTCGGGGATGACGGCTTCCATCGCCTCGATGAGCTCGATGCGCCCCTTGTTCGCCTGGGCGAAGATCTTCTCGATCTGCCCGACCGAGAGCCCGCGGGCTTTCAGATCGAGCTGGATCCCGGTGATGCCCTCGCGGGTGCCGGAGACCTTGAAGTCCATATCGCCGAAGAAGTCTTCCTCGCCGATGATGTCGGTGACGAAGACCTCGTTCTCGTCATTGTCGTCGGTGAAGCGACCAACGGAGATGCCCGCGCAGGTGTTCTTGATCGGCACGCCCGCGTCCATGAGCGCAAGACAGCCGCCGCACACAGAGGCCATCGAGCTTGACCCGTTGGACTCGGTGATGTCGCTGACCACACGCACGGTGTAGGGGAACTCTTCTGCGCCGGGAAGGATGCCCAGCAGCGAACGCTCGGCGAGGGCGCCGTGCCCGACCTCACGACGACCCGGGCCCATGATGCGCCCCGCCTCGCCGACACAGAAGGGCGGGAAGTTGTAGTGCAGGTAGAACTTCTTGGAGTACTCGGGCATGAGCCCGTCGATGATCTGCTCGTCGCGTGCGGTGCCGAGCGTCGCGGAGACGAGCGACTGGGTCTCGCCCCGCTGGAAGAACGCGGACCCGTGGGTGCGTGCGAACTTGCCGACCTCCATCTCGAGCGGGCGGATCTCCTCGTACTTGCGCCCGTCAGCGCGGACGCCCTGCTCGACGATCAGCCTGCGGGTGATCTTCTTCTCGAGCTTGCGGAACGCCTCGGATGCTTGCGTGCGCCGCTTCTTGGATGCCTCCCACTCGCCGGGCGTGCCGGTCTCGTTGATCGGGAAGTGCTCTTCGAGCATCTTGGACTTGATCGCCCCGACCGCGTCGCCCCGCTCGTTCTTGCCCTTGATCTGGCGTGCCTCGGTGAGCTCCTTCTCCGTGTGCTTCTTGACCTCGGCCATGATGTCATCGGGGATGAGGTTCATGTGATCGCCGAGGCGTTTCTCCTTGCCGACCTTGGCGACGAGCTCGTCGATGAGCCCGAGGATCTCGCCGATGCCTTTCTCGCCGAACCTGATCGCGTCGAGGACCTCATCATCCGGGACCTCGGCCGCGCCGACCTCGATCATGTTCAGCCCGTCCTTGTGACCGGCGAGAACGAGATCGATATCGGAGTACTCGAGCTGCGAGATCGTGGGGTTGAGGACATGGACGACGCCGTCGTCGGTGAACACACGCCCGACACGCACGGTCGCGGTCGGGCCCTCGAACGGGGCGTCCGAGATCGCGAGCACCGCGGAAGCGGCGGTGCCGGCGATGACATCCGCGTCGTTCTCGCCATCGTGGCTCATCACCCAGCACTGGACCTGGATCTCCTCGATGAACCCGTCGGGGAACAGCGGGCGGATCGGGCGGTCGATCATGCGCATGGTGAGGACTTCCTTCTCGTTCGGAGCACCCTCACGCTTGCGGAAGCCGCCGGGATACTTGCCGCCGGCGCTGAGCTTCTCGCGGTAATCGATCTGCATCGGGAAGAAGTCGAGACCCGGACGCGGGGCAGCGCGGACGAGCGACGCCATCACGGTGGTCTCGCCGTGGGTAACGAGCACACACGCGGAGGCGAGCTTGGCGACCTGCCCGGTCTCGATACGCATCATGCGTCCGCCGATCTCTTTTTCGACGACTGTTGGCTTGGTGATCATATTGATTGCCTTCTGTTTCAGCGGGGAGTGAGGTCCCCCGCGGTTTGGGTCCCGCTTGCGTGCGTTGTTCATGCACGAACACTGGTGCGCAGCGGCTGCTGCGTGCACACACTCCGGGATGTGGGTGGACCCGCCTCACGATCGAGAGGCAGAAGGCGTCGACCGATGAGACGCCGGTGCACCACACCGACCATCGGGCTGCGCCCACTGCCGCTCTCAACGGGCCCGGGACAAACTCTGGGGCACACGCCCCAAAAGCAAAGCCACGCGTGCCGTCTCGGGCACGCGTGGTGAAGTTTCATTACTTGCGGAGACCCAGACGCTGGATCGTGCTGAGGTAGCTCTCGCGGTTCGTCCTCGCGAGATACTTAAGCAGATGGTTGCGCTTGGCGACCATCATGACCAGCCCGCGCCGGTTGTGGACATCCTGCTTGTTCTCGCGCATGTGGGTCGCGACCTGCTGGATGCGTGCCGTGAGCAGCGCGATCTGGACCTCGGGCGAGCCGGTGTCGCTGGCGTCGCGTCCGTAGTCGGCGATGATCTGTTTCTTGAGTTCCGGGTTCAATGGCATGGTTCTTGTCCTTCCGACGCGCGCCGCGCTGCCTGGCTTCGAGCCCGACAACGCTGGCCGCCTCCCTGGTTGAATCCCCGCCGCTGCGGGGGTCGGTGATGATAGGTTCCATGGCCGTTGTATTCAAGACATCCCATCGAGCCGCTCTCCGTTGAACCCCCGATTTTGGACGGAATCGGGCAATTCTCGGAATCCGGGGCCCACTTTGAAGCCTCAGCCTTGCTCCGGCGACCAGAATAGTGGAATGGACGATCCCAGGCTTCACATCCTGACCGGGCTGCTGGTGCTCCGGGCACAAGGCGGCGAGTCCGAGGCGTTCGCCCAGCTCGCCGGGATCTGGGCCGACCCGCTCCACCGACGCGCGTGCCGACTCCTCGGGGACGCGGAAGCCGCCCAAGAGATCAGCCAGGAGGCATGGCTCGCGATCGCCCGGGGTATCGCCCGGCTCCGCGACCCGGACCGCTTCGTCCCTTGGGCGATGCGCATCGTCCACAACAAGTGCGCCGACGCGATCCGCGCACGCGTCCGCGAGCGTGGGATGCAGCCCAAGGCACCCGCCCCCGACGACCACACGGAACCCATCGACACCCGGGTGATCCGCGACGCGATCTGCCTGCTCCCCCCGAAGTACCGCGAAGTCATCATGCTCCGCTATCTGGATAACTGCAGCGTCGAGTCCATCGCGGTGGCGCTCGCGATCCCGACCTCAACGGTCAAAACACGACTCCGCCGGGCGCACGCCCGGCTCCGCACAACCTTCGAAAGGAACACGCCATGAACAATATCGATGAACAGATCCGCCACGCACTCAACAGCGAGGAGCAAGCGATGATGGGAGACCCGGGCGACGGGCTCCGCATCGACCAGCTGATACTTTCCCCATTCCGCTCACGCAACTGGTTCATCACGGCAATCGCGATGGTGTATACCCTCGTATTCCTGGGCCTCGCGATCTTCTGCGCCGTCCGGTTCTTCGACGCGAGCGAGACCAAGATCCTGCTCGCGTGGGGGTTCGGGTTCTCGTTCTGCATGCTTGCCGTCTCGATGCTCAAGATGTGGTTCTGGATGGAGATGCAGCGGATCGCCGTCACCCGAGAGGTGAAGCGTGTCCAGCTGCTCTCCGCCCGGCTTCTGCACGAACTCCACGCCGTCCGGGGCGAGAAGGAGCCCGGATAAATCACCCGCCCGGATCCGTCCATTGTGCCGCGCGAACGCCCGTGCTAGAGTTGGGCATGCCCACCCTCTCAAACCGTGTTTCCACTCTGAAACCCTCGATCACGGTCGCGCTCAACAATCGAGCGAAGGCGCTGCAGGCGCAGGGCGTCGATGTCCTCGGCTTTGCCGCCGGCGAGCCCGACTTCGACACCCCCCAACCCATCAAGGACGCCGCGATCAAAGCAATGCTCGCCGGCGAGACGAAGTACAAGCCGACGCTCGGCGACATGCCCACACGCGAAGCAATCGCGAAG
>JAGQOC010000207.1 GCA_020427745.1 Phycisphaerales bacterium
TCGAGGACTTGGTCGACGACATCGATCGCCATGCGGACACCCGCACAGAACCCGCGTGGATTGGCAAGCACAATCTTCATCACCCAAGGGTATGCCGCGACGCTCCGTGCAACCCCGCGGGGCTGGGCAGGTTCGATCGGATGCCTAGGATCCCTGCCGACCCTCGGCTTGAAAAGGAGAACGCCATGCGTCCACTGCTGCCCCTCACCCGGTTCGGATTCCTTGCGCTCTTCGCCGCGACCGCCCTCGCGTGCGCCGCCCAGCCCGCGACGCTGAACGATGAACGCGCCGCGGAGCAGCCCGCCGAGACCGCGGCGGACATCCTGCCGCAGATCGTCGAGGCCCGTAAATCGATGCGTCGCTACGGCGTGGCCCAGGCGTCCCCCAAGCCCGCCGGCGCAGTCCGTTTGGTAACCTACAACATCGAGAACCTGTTCGATGATGTCGATGACCCGACCCTCTCGGGGAAGGACGAGGACATCGACGATCTCAAACCGTTCCACCAGCGTGCCGCGGTCGCCGAGGCGATCCACACGATCGACCCCGACATCCTTTGCATGCAGGAAGTCGAATCACTCGAAGCGCTCGAATGGTTCCGCGACGAGTTCCTCTCGGACATGGGCTACAAGTACATTGTTTCACTCGACGCGGGCAACTCGCGGGGCATCGAGAACGCCGTGCTCTCGCGTTACCCGCTCAGCGAGGGCACGGTCTGGGTCGGCGCGGCGCTCGGGGGCGTGCACCCCGCGCTCTACGGCGACAAGCCGAACTACGAGGCGGGGAAACCGCTCGTGTTCCGTCGCTCGCCGCTGCTCGTTGATGTGACGCTCCCGAGTGTGGAGGGGCGGGACGACTGGACACTGAGCCTGTTCGTCGAACACCACAAATCGGGGCGATACAACAGCTACTGGCGCGAAGCCGAGGCCAGGAAGATTGTCTCGCTCGCCAAGGAAGTCACCGATGCCCACCCCGGGCGTGCGGTGGTGGTGCTGGGGGATTTCAACGCCCAATCGGCTGATGAATCGGTGCAGATCTATCTCGAGAACGGATTTCACGATCTCTTTGCAGACCGCGAGGACGAGGGCCCGGCGATCATGACCCACGAGTCGAACCGCCGGATCGATCTGATGCTCGCGAACGATGCCGCGATGGCGCATCTGCTTGTCGATCAGGCGTTTGTCTTCGGTACCGCCGCCCGTCCCGCGGAGATCGACTGGCGTGATCTTGATACATTCATGGGCTACGCCTCGGACCACTACCCGGTCGTCGTCGATGTCGTCCCGTCGGTCGACTGACCCGGCTCTCACCCCCGCCGCGAGAACCGGCGACGGGTTTGGCAATGAACCCGCCCGCCGGATACAATCCCCAAGGCAGCGTGCCCGAGACGACCAGGCTCACGCCCAAATGGCACCAGCCCGCCCGCCGAACCCGCGACCCGCAGGAATCATCGAATGGATAATGTGAAACCCTGGCAAATCATCCTCATGGTGCTCGCCGTCGGCGCACTGGCGTTCTCGATCTGGAAGTTCGTGCTTACGCCCAAGATCAAGCTCCCGACGGAGGTCTACCTCGTCGATGTCTCCAACGGCGAGCTGTTCATCTTCGATATCAGCGGCAAGGCGAAGGGGTACTACCCCGAGCGGAGCCCCGATTCCCAGAACCTGGTCCTGATGCCGGTCACCAAGGACGAGAACGGCAAGTGGTTCATCAGCGGGCACTCGCTGCCCGCGCTCCAGGATGTCACCGGGACGACAGAAGCAGTAATCAACGCATCAACCGGGGAAGTCAGGGTTGATGATTCGAAGTCACCGAGGAAGTTCAAGAAATAACCCTCGGGAAAGGCGGACACTATGCATCGCACCACGAAACGAAACAGCAACCCCGGGTTCACGCTCATTGAGCTCTTGGTCGTGATCTCCATCATCGCGCTGCTGATCGGGATCCTTCTCCCGGCGCTCGGCTCGGCGAGGAGCACCGCACGCTCCCTCGTCTGCTCGGCGAACATGAAGGGGCTCGCGGGTCTCCAGGTCCAGTACAGCCTTGATAACAAGGACTTTTTCGCCGGACCGAACACCTCCAACCTGCAGGTCATCACCCCCGGGCAGCCCCGCCCGGATGACATCATGTATGAGTCCGCGGAGGCAACCACGCCGACCTCGGTGATGGACTGGATGACTCCGGTCCTGGGTGACGCGGTGAGTCTGCCGCTGAATCGGGCCCAGAAGACCCGCATCCTGCTCAACGATTACGCCTGCGCCGAGGCCCGCGAGACCGCGGTGCCCTACCGCGTGAACTCCTATCAGGACCGCGACGAGTTCATCGAGATCTCGGATACCGAGGGGTTCCGTCAGGTGAGCTACCTCGCGCCGGTTGCGATCTATGCGAACTCGTACGACTCGCGCCCGACCATCGTGTCGCAGGGCGGCGGGGGCCCCCCGACGGTGACCCGCTTCGTTCTCGACAATGTCGGTCCTGAGCAACTCGGCGCCGCGGTCCATCGGAACTATTCGCAGAAGGTCACCAAGGTCGGGACGACCCTTTCCAAGAAGGCGCTCTTCTCCGACGGGACCCGCTACGCCAGCAGTGTTGAGGGGCTGGACTTTGATGCGGATCCGACTCCGAACTACTACGGCTCGTTCATCGACCAGGCGCCCGTGCTCGAGACCTCCACCGCGTTCGGTGAGAACCCGTTCAGCTCCGAGGTGCTCACCCCGCAGAACCGTGAGCTCTCCTTCCGCCACCGGGACGGGTTCAATGTCGCCTTCTTCGACGGGCATGTTGCCGGCATGACCCAGGAAGAGGCAAGCACCAACCCGGACTACTGGTACCCCACCGGCAGCATCTGGAACGGCACCCAGGCGACCGCTCGTGCCAATGCCTTTATGGAAGAACGCCGAGGCAGCCGCTCCGAGGTCAAGATCTACTGATCCGTTCAGCGAAAACCTGCGACCCGCGGCCGTTTGGTCGCGGGTTTTTTCTGCGCTATCCTCCAGCACAACGACTCGTCCTTTGGAGCACTTATGACCGCGACATCCGCCTCTCCCGCCATCGAATGGCTCGATACCAATGAATCCGCATCCATCGAGCGTCTGCTCGAATGGCTCCGTATGCCCTCCGTCGGGACTGATCCGGCGCACAACGAGGACACCGCCCGAGCGGCGCAGTGGGCCGCGGAACACCTCAGCGCGTCCGGGTTCGCGGTCGAGCTCAAGCCCACCGGCACCAAAGCCAAGCCCGGGCACCCGATCGTCCTCGCCCACTGTGACGGTGCGGAGGACTACAACGGGCCCCATGTGCTCTTCTACGGGCATTACGATGTCCAGCCCGCCGATC
>JAGQOC010000208.1 GCA_020427745.1 Phycisphaerales bacterium
CCCAAACCAGAGACGCAGAGACTTTGGCGGCCAGAACGCCCCGCTCGGCCGGCCACGCCCCGAGTACGGTTATGACCGGCGGGCAAGCGGAGACCCAGCCCCGGGTTGACTCCCGCTCTAAACCCTTGCGGAGACTGGCCCTGAAAACGACAACGCCGCCGAGGTCTCTCGGCGGCGTCGTGCGTGAACCGGTGAGCCAGCCGCGTTTGCAACCGACTCGGAAATAGCGGGGGCTGGATTTGAACCAACGACCTCCGGGTTATGAGCCCGACGAGCTACCAGACTGCTCTACCCCGCAATCAGGACGGGATTATTCCCCCGCCAGCCTTCGAAATCAACCCGGCGAGTGTCTTTTCCTTGCTTCCAAGCTGAAACTCTCACCCCCGCTTCCCAGTACACTCTGGGTGCCGCATCGGATCGGCATATTTTTCGTTGAACCCACAGGAATCGACCATGAACACATCCAGGATACTCCTCTCGCTTGTCGGCACCACCGTCGGGGCCGCCGCACTCCCCGCGATTGCTCAGGATGCCCGTCACGCGGGCATGTTCCGCTACCCCGATGTCTCCAAGACCGACATCGTTTTTGTCTATGCCAACGATCTCTGGATCGTGGACCGTGATGGCGGACAGGCCCGTCCGGTTGCCAGCCCCGCCGGGCAGGAGCGGTTCCCCAAGTTCTCGCCCGATGGCAAGGGCGTCGCTTTCGAGGGGAACTACGAGGGTGATCGGGACATCTACACGGTCACTGTTGATGGATCAACCCCGTTCAGGGTCACCCACCACCCCGGGAACGAGCGTTTGCTCGACTGGAACGCGGACGGCTCGCTGCTGTTCTCCTACAACGCCCTCTCGGGCAACCCAGCTCAGCAGCAGATCTTCACCGTATCCGCCGCTGGCGGGCTTCCGGAAGCGCTCAGCATCCCGTACGGTGCGGTCGGCGCGATCAACAATGAGGGTGACTGGCTTGCCTATACCACTGACTCCCGCGATTTCCGCACCTGGAAACGCTACCGCGGTGGGCTCGCGACCGATATCTGGCTCTACAACCAATCCACCAACGAATCCAAGAAAATCACCGATTGGGAGGGCACCGACACCTCCCCGATGTGGCACAAGGACAAGGTCTACTACCTCTCCGACGACGGGCGTGAAGCACGACTCAATATCTGGTCCTACGACACACGAACCGGTAACCGTGAACAGATCACTCGATTCACCGACGACGATGTCAAGTTCCCCTCGATGGGACCGGGTTCGAACGGCAACGGCGAGATCGTCTTCCAGCTCGGTTCACAGATCCAGCTGCTCGACCTCCGCAACAACCGGGTGACACCAGTGAACATCACCATCCCGGGTGCACGCGAAACACTCCGTCCCAAAGCGGTCAACGCGATGAATCTCATGTCCTCTGGCGGGATCTCCTCGACGGGCAAGCGGGGTGTTGTGGAGGCGCGCGGCGATATCTGGACGGTGCCGGAGAAGAACGGGCCGGTCCGTCAGATTACCAGCACATCCGAGTTCGCCGAGCGTTCGCCGAGCTGGAGCCCGAGCGGGAAGTGGATCGCCTATTTCTCTGACGCCGACGGCGAGTACGAGCTCTATATCACCCAGTCCGATGGCAAGGGTGAGACGCGCCAGCTCACGGACGGCAACAAGACTTATTTTATGTCCTCGCAATGGTCCCCGGACTCGAAGAGCATCCTTGTCTCCGACAAAGCAGGGATTGTTACGCTGATCGATGTTGAGAGCGGCGATTCGAAGGTCATCTTCCAAGACCCGTGGGCGAACCAGGCGACCACCTCTTGGTCCAAAGACTCCAAGTGGATCGCGTACAACCTCTCGACGGACGAGTCATTGACCCAGGCCATCTGGATCTATGACACCGAGACGGGGGATCATCACCAGGTCACGAGCGGGTTCTTCACGGATTCCAGCCCGGCGTTCAGCCGCGACGGCGAGTATCTCTACTACACCTCCAACCGCAACTTTACCTCCCCCACATACGAGGATGTCGGCTCGACCTTCATCTACAACCAGACCGGTACCATCATCGCTGTACCCCTCAACGGCGAGGTCGAAAACCATCGGCTGCTGACCTCCGATGAAGAGACCTGGGAGGACGAAACCCCAGAAGCGGACGACGAGGCCAAGGATGCCGACGGGGAGGCATCGGATGATGCGAACGCCGAATCCTCCGACAAGGATGCTGATACCGACTCGGGTGCCGCCCTCGAAGGTTTCGACACCGAGCACGACCTCTGGGGCAAGTGGGAAGGCACCGCCAAGGGCTTTGCCGCGCTCGGGCTGCCGACCGATGAGGTTACCTTTGTCCTCACCATCATTGTTGATGACGAGGGCAATATCTCCGGCAAGTCCGAGGCGATGGGTGAGACCGACGACCTCGGCGATGTCGTCAAGTGGGATCCCGACACCAAGGAGTTCACCACCGAGTCCACCGAGCAAGGCATGACCACCGTCATGAAGGGCACCGTTGATGGCGACACCATGAGCGGCACCTGGACCATCAAGGAACTCGGCGTCTCGGGTTCATGGACCGCGTCACGCACCACCCGTGAGCTCACCGAGGAGGAACTCGGCGACGCCGCAGAAGCCTCGAGCAAGGATGACGACGAGCCTGTTGTCATCGACTTCGAGGGCTTCGAGGCACGCGGGGTCCAGCTCCCGATCGCCGCGGGCAACTTCTCGAATCTCGAATCCAACGACAAGGGTAACTTGCTCTATCTCCGCAGCGGTGCCGGCGGCCCGCCCTCGCTCAAGCTCTATGACATCACCGCAGACGAGCCCTCTGAGAAGACGGTCTTGCCGGTTTGCATGGGCTTCGCGGTCTCGGGCGACGGAAAGAAACTTGTTGCAGGAACGCCGCAGGGTTTCGCGATTGTGAGCGCCAGCGCCGGACAGTCTGTCAGCAATCCGCTCAACCCGAATCTCCGCAAGACGGTGGATCTCCACGATGAATGGCGCGGGCTCGTCCGCGACGCCTGGCGCCGCTATCGCGACTTCTTCTATGTCGAGAACATGCACGGCGTCGATTGGCCCGCGGTGCTCGATCACTATCTCCCGATGGTGGACGACGCCGTCTCGCGAGAAGATGTGTCCTACATCATCGGTGAGATGATCAGCGAGCTCAATGTGGGGCACTCCTACTACGGCGGGGGCGATGTCGATGGGCAGCCCTCGACCAATGTCGGCATGCTCGGGGCCGACTACGAGGTCTTCACCGAGACCGTCGACGGCGAGGAACACTCCGGGTTCCGGTTCGCCAAGATCTACCACGGCGCGCCGTGGGACTCCGATGCACGCAATCCGCTGAATCAGCCCGGCATCGGGATCGATGTTGGTGACATCCTCACCAAGGTCAACGGTGTCCCGGTGGATACCGCGATGGACCCCTGGGCCGCCTTCATCGGGCTCGTCAATGTCCCCACCACCATCACCGTTGTCTCGTCCTTCAGCGGCGACGAGGAAACCATCAACGAGCGAGAGTTCACGATCAAGCCGATGGGCTCGGAGACCAACCTCCGATTCCGCAACTGGATCGAGGACAACCGCGCGTATGTTGAGGAAGCATCGGGCGGCAAGGTCGGGTACATCTATGTTCCCAACACCGGCGTCCAGGGACAGAACGAGCTCTTCCGCCAGTTCTACGGGCAGATCGGCAAGGAAGCTCTGCTCATCGATGAGCGTTGGAACGGCGGCGGGCAGATTCCCAACCGATTCATCGAACTGCTCAACCGTCCGCGGACCAACTACTGGTACCGCCGCGATGGGCACGACTGGCCCTGGCCTTACGATTCTCATCAGGGACCCAAGGCGATGCTGATCAACGGCAACGCGGGCTCCGGCGGCGACATGTTCCCCTGGCTCTTCAAGCACCATGGGATCGGCAAACTCATCGGCACACGGACATGGGGCGGGCTCGTTGGCATCTCCGGCGTCCCGACGCTTATCGACGGTGGGCAGGTGACCGTCCCCAACTTCGGCTTCTATGAAACCGATGGCACTTGGGGAATCGAAGGGCACGGCGTCGATCCGGATATCGAGGTCATCGCCGACCCCGCAAAGATGCGTGACGGCGCCGATCCGCAGCTTGATACTGCGGTCAGCCACCTCCTCGAGGAGATCAAGGTGAACGGCTACCACCCGCCACGCCGTCCCGCCGAGCCGGTCCGCACCGGCGTCGGGATCCGCGAAGAAGACAAGTAATCCCGTTCAGTTTACTCTGATTACAAACAAAGCCGGGCGGCATAGACCGCCCGGCTTTTTCGTTGCGGTGTGAAATGATCAGGGCGTGCCCAAATCCTTCAGCATTGTATCGACCGCGGTTTCGAGCTGGCGATCGATCCCTCGTACCTCGTCCATCGGCGTCTGCGACACGGCAATATCCGGCATTGCGCCGTGGCTCTCCATGTCCGTCCCGTCGGGCAGGTACCATCCACGGAACGGGCGGCGCACTGTTGTGCCGTCGATCAACGAGAACGACCCGGTCGAGATCACTCCGCCGAAGGTCTGCGTGCCGATGAGCTTCCCGCGTCCGATCGTCTTGATGGAATGGGCAAAGATCTCCGCGTTGGAGAACGAGTTCTGATTGATCAATACGCTGATCGGGCGGTTCCAGGCATAGATCAGCCTGCGATCCCGCGGGTAGTTGTCGAACTGCACATCGTCCGGGTTCGCCCCGCGTGGGATGGTGTATGCGTGTGCAGGAGCGGTGAGCGATGCAAGGAGGATGTCTGTAGTCCATCCACCGCCGTTGTCACGGACATCGATGACGAGCCCTTCTTTCCCGTGAGCCGCGGCGTACAGATCGCGTTCAAAGTCCCGCACCGATTCGATCCCCATCGAGCGGATGTGCAGATACCCCAGCCGACCGCCCGACCGCTCTTCGACGAGCGTCCGTCTGCGGAGAACCTCGTTCTCGTATCGCATCACCGAGGCACTGCCGTATGAGCTGGGTCGGACAATCCCGAACCGGGTTTCGCTTGCGCCCGTGTCATCGGTGTGCACATACTCGAGCAGGACCTCGTCACCCGAGAGACCGACGAGTGCCGCGTGCAGATCCGCAAGCCCGCTCGCCGTATCTGCACCTGTCAACCGGTGTTCGTTCACCGCCACGATCACATCGCCATCGATCGGGCCGTCCTTCATCTCGTCGATCGCGCCACCGAGCAGCACCCGATCGATCCGGTACCCGCTCTCGACCGGTGAAACATCCGCCCCAAGATACCCATTGCCCGGTGACGAGGCGGAGAACCCATCCCCGCCCCAGATCCCCGTGTGCGAGCCGTCTACCTCGCCGAACATCAGGTTCATCAGCCGCTGGAATGCCTGGTTCGTGCGGGTGTACCCGGTCAACTCATCGTATCGTTCCGTGATCCGTGCCCAATCGAGCCCCTTGAGTGTCGGGTGATAGAACGATTGTCCGAACCGCCCGGCAGCCTCGCGAAACTTCTGTGCCCGCTCGGCACCCCGGTCGATATCAATGGACGCGCTGATCCCCAGTGTTGTCACCTTCCCGCCGGAGGACCCGCTCTTGCGTGCCTGTCCGCCGCTGACGAACGAGATCTCCGATCCATCGAGCGCCACACGCACATCCGAGACGCCCCCGGACTGCACGCTCTTTCGGTCCTTGCCCGTATGGTCTACCGAGACATACGACCGGCTGCCATCAATAACGGTCGAGAACAGCACGCGATCACCGCCCGGTGTCATGGCGAGATCACTCTCCGACTCCGGCGTCGAGGTCAGGCGACGGACTCGCAGATATGCATCGTCCGCGTCAAACTCGAGCGGCTCGATCTCTTCCTGCTTCGCGGTCGGATCAAGCGGCTTGAGCTTCTTCGCTGCTTTGGCAGCCTCCTCGAAATACTCTTTCAATGCATAGCTGGTCATACCCTCGAGCGATTTGTCGAGGTATACCGCGTACACATCGAACCCCCAGTTCTCGTTGTCGCGATCGCTCAGGAAAGTCATAACCTTCCCGTCGTGCGAGAGCCTGGGCGAGTGGTCGATATCCGGGTGCATCGAGATGTTCACGGGCTCGGGCGAAGTGCCGTCCTCGCTCGGCATCGTATCGAGAATGAAAATATCTGTATTGAAATCGAGATCCGAGTTCTCGTAGTAGATATGCCGCGAGTCCGACGCCCAGAACACAGACGGGTCCGACCACGATTCGAAGAGGACCCGATCCGCACCCGTCACAAGATCACGAAGCAGCACATCGCCCCGCTCACGCTTGTAGAGCAGCTTTGTTCCGTCCGGCGACGGCAGCGGCGCATAGACCGGTTCCGCGGATTTCACGACCGGCGTGATCGCGAAACGAAGCGCCCCGCTCCATCGCTTGGCGTAGTCAACTTTCGGTTCTTTCTCCTCTTCAGAGCCGCCTTTCTCATCACCACCATCGGGGTTCTCGTCACCGGGGGCAGGTGCATCCGTGGATTCCGATACCTGCTCGTCGGCGGACTCTGCGGGCTCCTCCGACTCGGCGGCGGTTTCGTCCGCAGATTCTTCCACGGGCTCCGCTGTTGGCTCCGGCTCAAGATCCTCGAGAGCGAAGCTCACCTCCGCCTTGTAGATCGTGCCGAGTCCATCCGCGTCATCGCTGGAGAAATACAGCACCGATCCGTCAGGGCTCCACGCGAGGCTCCCCTCTCGGTATGGTGTGTCGGTGATCCGACGCGTCGGGTACCCCTCCTTCGTGCTGCGGACGAACAACTCGCCGCGTGCGCTGACGACGACCGCGTCCCCGCTCGGGTGGATCGCGGCCTCGGTGACCCGCGAGGAGAGATTCAGTCGCTCGATCGTGTCACGGCCAAGATCCGCACCGAGCTCGACATCGAGTGCGACCGGATCAGCGTTTGCACGGGTCAGATCGAGTGAGTACAGCGTGTTCCAGACCACAAAGACCGCGAGCGAGCCGTCTGCACTCACGGCAAGATCACGCACGCCGTGCGCGATGGTGACCTCATCACCCGTTGGCTTGAAGAATGTGAGTTGCGTCACCGCCCCCGCTCCGTCCTTGTCGTCCATTCCCGGAGCGAGCCGATACAGGTTGTACTGCCCGTCCCGGCTCGAGAGGAACAGCATCGACCCGTCGGGCAGCGGCTGTCCGTCCGTATCTTGCCCTGTGAAACTGGTGAGCTGTTCGAAAGTTCTGCCGTCCTTATTCATTTGCCACATATCGCTGTTGCCCGGACCCCGATAGACCGAGCGATGCGGGTAGAAATATCCGCGATTGAACTAGGTCCACTCGCCGTCGGCG
>JAGQOC010000209.1 GCA_020427745.1 Phycisphaerales bacterium
CGCGCCGAGCCCGCTGATCCGCGCGTCGCCGATGCATGCCTTGCCCATCTCCGCGATCATCGCGGCAACTTCTTCGGCGATCGTTTTTCCGGCATCAAGCGGTGCGGATTGCAAACGATCGGAATCAGGGTTGCTTGTGCGCACAAGGGCGAACACGCCGAGCCCGGCATCGAGGAACGGCTCGATCGTTGATGGGCCCATGTAGGGCGAAACAGTGATGAAGTGCGCCCCCATGTCCGCGGCACCGATCGCGTAGTGCTGCGCGGAGGACCCGATATCCCCCCGCTTGGCGTCGAGGATCACAACCATCCCCGCATCACGGGCACGGGCAATAGTGCGTTCGAGGATCGCGTAGCCCGCGGAGCCGTAGCGTTCAAAGCAGGCGCTCTGGGGCTTGACCACCCCGACAACCCCTTTGCACGCGTCGATGATCGCCGTGCAGAGCTGCTCGACAGCCTCTGTTTCCCGGAGTGCTCTCAGCTCGTCGGGCATTCTGGTAAACACCGGGTCGATCCCGACGCACGCGGGAGAACCGGCGGTGTTGATGGCCGCGACCATCGCGTCGATCATGGCTTGTGGCGCGGGCATTGAGTTCCTCCGGAAGGGTTCGCATACACTCTATCCATGCACGACGGCGCGAACATCCCGGCGAACCTTGATCTCAAGAAAGATCATTCGCTCAGCGTCCAATGGAGCGACGGCACAGAATCCGTGTACCCGATCGCGTACCTCCGCAAGATGTCCCCCAGCGCCGAGATGCGTGAGCTCCGCAAGGAGATGAACACCAACCCGCTGACGATCCTGCCCGGCTCGATGGGCTCCGGCGGCGTGGTGACGGCGACGGGCGCCGAGCTCGTGGGCAACTACGCGATCCGCATCGAGTTCTCCGACGGGCACAAGACGGGGCTCTACACCTGGGACTATCTCCGCGAGATCGACCCGGCGACGGTCAACGAAGACGGGCTCACCCAGAGCGACCGAGGCCCCAAGCACAACAACCCGCTGGGGCTCTGACGGGGGGAGCGATGCCCAGCGCGAAGACCAATCTCACGCTGACGACCCCGATCCGTGCGCTCCCCGGCGTGCGCGAGGAGCACGCGCTCAAGCTCGAGCAGCTCGGCGTCCCCAATGTCGGTCGGCTGCTCACACACCTCCCCCACCGGCACGAATGGATCCGCGCTCAGAGCGGGCTCGCGGACCTCGAGGTCGGGATCATCGGGTCCGCGATCGGCGAGGTCAGCGCGACCAAGGTCACCGGGTTCGGACGCAAGGCCCGGTTCCAGGCCGTCATCACCGACGAGACGGGGCGTCTGGATCTGGTCTTCTTCAACCAGGCGTTCCTCGCCAAGAAGATCCATCCCGGGATGACGCTGCGAGTGCAGGGCAAGCCCAATGTCTATGGCGGCGGATTGCAGATGAGCAACCCGAGCTTCTCGATCATCCCGACCGAGGAACTCGGGGGATTGCCCGAGGACCAGGACGACGAGTACCGCCCGGTCTACCCCGCGACCGAAGGCATCACGAGCGAGCAGATCCGGGCGATCGTGACACGGGTGCTCGACACGGGGTGCGCGTTGATCGAGGACCATCTGCCGGACGCGTATCGCAGCGAGCGTGCGATGCCTTCGCTCGCCGACGCCTACCGCATGATGCACGCGCCGCAATCCGAGGACGAGGTGAAGGCAGCGAGGAGGAGGCTTGCGTACGACGAGCTGCTGCTCCTGCAGCTCGGGGTCCACATGAAGCGGGCGCACCTGCGCCAGACGCTTACCGCGCCGGCACTCGAGCGGACGAAGGAGATCAACGAGCGGCTCGCGGCACGGATGCCGTTTGTGCTGACCGGTGCGCAGCAACGCGTCGTCGGTGAGATCTCACGCGATCTGGCGCTCACGGTCCCGATGAACCGGCTCGTCCAAGGCGATGTGGGATCCGGGAAGACGGTCGTTGCGCTCGACGCGATGCTGCTCGCGATCGCCCACGGACACCAGGCGACGCTGATGGCGCCGACGGAGATCCTCGCCGAGCAGCACTACCTCTCCATTCAGTCCATGCTGGAGGGAGGATCAGTCAAGGTCGAGCTGCTCACCGGGAGCATGGCGCAGGCGGACCGAGAGTCCGTGCGGGCGCGGATCGCGAGCGGGGAGATCGACCTTGTCGTCGGTACGCACGCGCTCGTCTCGCAGGGGGTCGTGTTCAAGTCGCTCGCCGTCGCGGTGATCGACGAGCAGCACCGGTTCGGGGTGCAGCAGCGGGCCCAGTTCCGGGTCAAGGGTGCGGGGAGCGAGGCGGAGTCACACGAGACGCCGCATGTGCTCGTGATGACCGCGACACCGATCCCGCGGACGATCGGGTTGACGATCTTCGGGGATCTGGACATCTCGACGATCGACGGCATGCCCCCCGGGCGATCGCCGGTAACAACAACACTCGTCCCGCCGGACCGTCGCGGCGCGGTTTATGAACGCGTGCGAGCACGCATCGAGATGGGCGAGCAGGCGTTCGTGGTTGTGCCCGCGATCGATACGGGCGCGTCGAACACGGGCAACGCGCTGCGGGATCTGCGGACGGTGGTGGCGGATCTCGAGGGCGGGCCGCTGCACGGTAAAAGAGTCGCCGCGATGCACGGCAGACTCGAGCGGTCCACCCGCGAGCACATCATGGGGCGGTTCCGGGCGGGGCTGATCGACTGTCTGGTCGCGACGACGGTGATCGAGGTCGGGGTGGATGTCCCCAACGCGACCGTGATGGTGATCGAGGAGGCGGACCGGTTCGGACTGGCGCAGCTGCACCAGCTGCGCGGTCGCGTCGGGCGGGGCGAGAAGCCGGGTTACTGCGTGCTCATCGGTGAGCCGACCACGGACGACGGGATCCAGCGGCTCCGGGCGATGACCGAGACCACAAGCGGCTTTGTGCTCTCGGAGCGGGACCTGGAGATCCGTGGGCCCGGCGATGTGTTCGGGACACGCCAGAGCGGGATGGCGCCATTCCTCGTCGCGGATCCGCTCAAGGATCTGGAACTGCTGCAGATGGCGCGTCGGGACGCGGCAGCGTGGATCGCGGAGTCGCCGAATCTGGATCGCCCCGAGGACACGGCGGCGCGGCGGCGACTGCTCAAATCCCACGGGAAGTGGCTCGGGATTGGGGATGTGGGCTAGATTTTTGAAGATTTTTTCGCCCCAAATCTGTGTTGCTTCGGACTCGACCTTGGTGTCCGATCGCATCACAGACACTCAAATTTATGGCAAACCGCTCTGAATCGACGGTTTTGCCCGTCTGAAGGGCGTACACACCCCTTCCGTGGGTCGAACATCGTGGTATATTGGTCCATATGACCACGATGACACCATTCCATGAACGACTCAATGAAGCGGCGGGGAAAACCTCCTACCGGAGGCTGGGGAAGCTGACCGAAACCCATCCGGAAACGGTTCGGCGGTACATGCAGGGGCAGACGCCGAGCTCGACTTATGTGATGGCGTTCTGCGATGCGCTCGGGATCTCGGGGGACTGGCTGCTGACGGGCAAGGGACCCAAGCTGCGCAATGAGGTCCGGACACACGCGCTCAAGCACGCCGACGCATCGGAACTCCTCAACGCGATCGCGGACACCCTGACGGCGCTCACGGCGCGGGTGGAGACGATGGAGCGGTTCATGCAGTCGATCGAGTCGCGGATCGGGCCGATGATCCGGGCGATGCGTCCGGTGGACGGGATGGATCCGGGTATACTCTCTTCGGATGAGCGAGCACCCGGACAATCCACCGATCTACCAGCCGAGGACGCCATCGAGCGGATCCGCGGCGCGATCGGGGGCGTCCTCGGGGAGCCTGTCGCCCAACGAGCATCTGCATCTGCTGATTGAGCTGATGAAACCCCTCGGGATGGAGACCGCCCGGCGGTGGGTCGCGGCGTTGATGCTTGTCCCCGAGGACCAACGCGAGAAGCTTGTCGACGCGATCGAGGCGCAGATCGTCGCGGAGTTCGGGCAGGACTGAGCCCCGGAAATGCCCCCTATCATAGGGGATGCAGTTCAACGCCCAAGCGAGTGCGATCTTTGATCGAATGTCCCAGATGCTGGAACTCACCGGGGGGGACCGCTTCCGGGTCAACGCCCACGCCAAGGCGTCGCGGGTCATCAAGGACCTGACGACAGATCTCGAGCCGCTCGCCA
>JAGQOC010000210.1 GCA_020427745.1 Phycisphaerales bacterium
CGCGACCCGTCGTCGCCGTGCATAATCAAACCCCCAGGGTTTGAAAGCACTCCGACTCGGAGTAGATTCGAAAGAATCACGCACGGCACCCTCTCGAGGGTGCCGTGCTCTTTTTGAACCAAGCCGAAACAGTGGACTCATCGCACCCTCCCAACAAGAAAGGGAATTCGGATGAAACCAGTCGTCTTTCCGGCGGCAGCACTGTGTGCATCGACGTCAGCGGTATGTGCCGGTGTGACCCTCGACGATCTCTCCATCACCACGCTCTGGTCCGGACTTGTCTTTGGAAGCGTTGTGGGTGAAACAACCGATGCGTCGGACGACATGAACGGTGTGGAGGGCATCGGTTCCGGCGGGAGCTGGTCCGGCGGCGATGATGTTTACACGATTGAGTTCTTTGGTGGGGATCTCGAGATCAGCGTGCTCTTCGATCACGAGCTCGGGGATCTTGATCTCTATGTCTGGGGCGACAACACCGCGACCACCCTCATCGGTTCATCGACCTCGACTTCAGACAACGAGTACATCCATGTTGTTGGGCTAGCCGCGGGCACCTACTACATCTCGATCGACGGCTGGTTCGGGGCAACCAACTCATACACCATGAATGGTGTGGGGATCGCGCCCTCGGCTCCCTCATTTGCAGTACTCGCCTTCGCCGGCACCCTGGCATATCGCCGGCAACGCGGATAAAAAAACCCCGCATCACTGCGGGGTTTGAGAATCAATCCAAAGCCGGATCAGGTCGACTGCGTGCCCGCTTCTTCAAGCGGCTCATCACTCGACGCGGGCTCCGCCGCCTCCAGCTCACCCGCCGCCGGCTTCACATACGACGAGGTGAACTTCAGGTTATCCTCCTCGCCCTCACGGGTCGCGACCAGCACATTCTTCTCGTGCAGCTCGCCGCTGAGGAGCATCTCGGACAGCGGGTCCTCGATGTAGGTCCCGATCGCGCGACGCAGCGGGCGTGCCCCGTAGTCCGGGTTGTAGCCCTTCTCGATGAGGAAGTCCTTGGCCGACTGGTCGAGCGTCAGCGTGAAGCCCTGCTCCTCCAGACGCTTGGTCACCTTGCCCACCTCGAACTCAACGATCGAGACCAGGTCCTCCTTCGTCAACGGCTTGAACACGATCGTGTCGTCCAGACGGTTGATGAACTCGGGGCGGAAGAACCGCTCCACTTCCTTCATCAGCACACCCTTGAGGTTGGTGAACTTATCCTCCGGAGCGTGCTTGCCGAACCCGAACCCGCCGCCGCCCTTGATGAGGTCGGCTCCGATGTTCGAGGTCATGATCAGGATCGTGTTGCGGAAGTCGACATGACGCCCGAACGAATCGGTCAGCCGTCCCTCTTCCATGATCTGCAGCAGCATGTTGAACACATCCGGGTGCGCCTTCTCGACTTCGTCGAGCAGGACCACCGCGTACGGGCGACGGCGGATCTGCTCGGTGAGCTGACCACCCTCCTCGTACCCGACATACCCGGGAGGCGCGCCGACCAGTCGGCTCACCGTGTGCTTCTCCATGTACTCGCTCATGTCGAGATGGATCAACGCGTCGCTGTCGCCGAACATGAACTCCGCCAGCGCCTTGCTGAGCAGCGTCTTGCCCACACCCGACGGCCCGATGAAGATGAAGCTGCCCATCGGACGCTTCGGATCCTTCAGCCCCGCACGAGCGCGGCGGATCGCCTTGGCGACCGCGTGGATCGCGTCGTGCTGCGAGATAACAGACTTGTGCAGCTCGTCCTCGAGCTTGAGCAGACGCTGCGCCTCCTCCTTCTCGAGCTTCTGCAGCGGCACGCCGGTCATCTTGCT
>JAGQOC010000211.1 GCA_020427745.1 Phycisphaerales bacterium
ACGGTGATGACCGCCTCGGTGACCTTCTCGCCCAGGTAGTCTTCCGCGGTCCGCTTCAGCTCGCCGAGGATCATCGCGGAGATCTGCTGCGGCGTGTAGTCCTCGCCGCGGATCTTGACCTTGACAAAGTCCTCGCTCGACCCGGTCACCTCGTAGGGGACCAGCTTCTCTTCCGAGCCCACCTCGCTGTGACGCCGACCCATGAACCGCTTGATCGAGAACACGGTGTTCTTGGGGTTGGTCACCTGCTGGTGCTTTGCCTGCTGCCCGACCAGTCGCTCGCCCTTGTCGGTGAACCCGACGACGGACGGCGTGGTCCGGTTGCCCGAAGAGTTGATGAGGACCTTGGGGGTGTCCCCCTCCATCACGGCGACGACGGAGTTGGTCGTGCCGAGGTCGATTCCGATGATTTTGCCCATGATTTGCCTCCTTCTGAATACCCGCCGAGTCTGTACTGACGGGGGATCGTTTGGTTTGTTCACGAGCACCATTTGCAACTGAGGTGCCAAATCACCCACCCCGATGCCAGCCATCCGCAATCCGCAGCCCGCAATTCCATGCAGAAACAGGGTTTCTGGGTCTGCCGGGCCGCTTTGGCTCTGCCGAAGTGGCAGACACCAGCCCATCGGACAGAAATAGACAAATCTGTCTTGTGGCGTTACCCGGGCGGATTGGGTCCTCTGCGGGATGCCTGGCGATAGGCGGTGAGATGGGCCAATACGCCGAACACAAAGACTGTCGGCGAGGTGGTTCCAACCCAGACCCCCCTGAAGTTGTGGTAGACGGTGTCCCACCCCCCATTGCCGTGATCCCAGACGATGTCGATCGCCCAGTAGGTCGCCCCCACCCACGCCAGCAGTGTGACGAGCGCCGCCGCGAGCCCGAGCGCCACGGACCCGCCCCGGGCGAACCGGTGCGCCCCGAGTCCGATCAATGCACCCATCACCCAGACGAGCTGGTTGAACCGCGAATGGTTGTCTGGGAACACGCTGTTGTGCGCTGCGACAAGCCCGACCCAGAGGAGCACGAACACCGCAGCCACGACCAACGCGCCGAGCACGCCCCGCCCGAACGATCGCCTGGGCTCCTGCTCGGACGCCCGATCCGGCAGCGCGATCGGATCGACGGGCGCTTCATCGAGCCTGTGCAGGGCTCGAAGATGTGCGCAGAGCCCCCGCTCTCGTTCACTCTGCTGACCGAGCTCACCCGATCGTTTCTCGCTCGGTGTGCGGTAGGTCCCGATCTCGTGGAGATACCTCGCCGTGCGTCCGCGTGCGTCGTCGGACCAGTCCAGACCGAGGGTTGCGTGCATCTTGGTGAGTTCACCCATCGGGTTGTGGACAAGGTCCATGTGCCGGATACGAACAACGCGGGCTGGATCGATCGCCGCAAGCTGCTCGGCGCATACCGTCTCCAGAGCCTCGTACTCGTCGACAATCCGGTCGCGGATTGTTTGTGCACACGGCCCGTCCTCGAGCAGATGCCCGCGGAGCCTGAGGTGCATGTTGACATTGGAATCGATGACTTTCTCTGGATCGCGTGCGATATGCACGAACCTCGCCCGGCCCGCAAAAAGTCGATCGAGCTCAAGGATTCTCCCGGTGTGACTCGGTGTTTTGAGAACCAAGACCCGACCACGCTTGGCGCGCGTCAGCTTCCAGCAGAGCATCGCCGTCAATGATCGCCAGCGATTCTTCTGTCGCTCGCTCAATCCGTCGAGCGTGTTCCAGCGTGACCAACGCTCCCACGCGGACGGAAAAACGAAGCGCCCGGGGAGTGTCGAGCACAACCCCCAGTTACACAGCGCGAAGTCGTCCTCCGCGGGCCACTCCGGACCGAACGCGACGCCGTCCTGCGGGCGTGTGCTCCCCAGGAACGGCACCAGCATGATCCGCACCAGCGACCACCCGAGCCAGAACCCTTGCGGCGCGAGCACCTGGTACCACCGCGGCGTGACGACCCTTGGATCACAGCTCAGCAGATTGTGCAGGTGCGTCGTCCCCGAGCGGTAATACCCCACCACGATCACCACGCCGGGCGGATGATCGAACACCGCGTCCTTCCCGAACTTCACCAACCGGACGGGGCACAGCAGCACCCGCTCGATCACGCAGCACGCCATCCCCGCGCCCGAGCAGACCAACGCAAACGCCAAGCGGAGCCAATAGCGTGCGTGCACGCCTCGGGCGCCGAGAAGAAGCCTCGCCCAGACATCCAGCGGCGCCAGCGCCATGAGGTGGGCCGTGGGCATCGCGATCAGGGGCTTGCGGGTTGGAACGGGATCCGGCACGGGGGCACGATACGCATCGTTGGGCACGATCGAGTTTTCATGTTTCTTTGAAAATATACGCCCGGCGAGCTAGTATCCCCGATGATCACCGCAGCCCCCACACCAGCCGCCCGCCCGCAGACCGACCCCGCACTCGACCCGATCCGCGACAAGGTCCTCGCGGGCGATCGCCTGTCGCTCGACGACGGCACAACCCTCTACGCAACCCGGGATCTCTGGAGCGTCATCGAGCTCGCCGACCTCGTCCGGAGGCGCATGCACGGGGACAAGGCGTACTACAACATCAACCGCCACCTGAACTACTC
>JAGQOC010000212.1 GCA_020427745.1 Phycisphaerales bacterium
ATCGGCGATTCTGCATATCGATTCCGGATCACTGTCGTACGGATCTGTATACTCGCTGGATGACCGAAACGCCCCCGATTTCCATGCATTCCGAGGTCCTGCGGGTGTGGGGTTACGACACGCTGCGTCCGATGCAGCAGCAAGCAATTGAGTGCGGCATCGAGCTTCGGGACTGCCTAACAGTGCTGCCGACGGGCGGGGGGAAAAGCCTCTGCTATCAGGTCCCCCCACTCCTCACCAAGAAGGCGACGATTGTTGTTTCGCCGCTGATCGCGTTGATGCGCGACCAGGTTCGGGGTCTGGAGTTGCTTGGGTACAAGGCGGCCGCGATGCACTCGGGGATCGAGCACGACGAAGCAACCGATATCGCAAAGCAGCTGCTCACCGGGGATCTGGATCTTGTGTTCGCGGCCCCCGAGCGGGTCGTGACTCCGCAGTTCAAGACACTGATCGGGCTGCTGTGCGACCATGATCGGCTCGGGAATATCGCGGTCGATGAAGCGCACTGCATCTCACAGTGGGGTCACGATTTCCGCCCCGAGTACCGCAGGATCTCAGAACTCCGCAAAGTCGCGCCCAATGTCGCGATGCAGGCATTCACCGCGACAGCAACCCCCCGGGTGCGCAACGACATCATCAACCAACTCGGGCTGCGCGATCCGGAGATCATGGTCGGCGTGTTCGATCGCCCCAACCTGACCTACCGCGTGCAAGCGCGGGAAAACACCGCGGAACAGATCCAGTACGCGGTTGAGCGGCACCGGAGCTCGGGTGACGGCGGCGGCACGATCGTCTACTGCCTCAGCCGCAAGGACACGGAGAAGGTCGCCGACGAACTCCGCGCATTGGGTCTCGATGCCGACGCCTACCACGCGGGGCTGGATGTGTCCACACGACACAACATCGAGCAGGCGTTCAGCAACGAGACGCTCGATGTCGTCGTCGCGACGGTCGCGTTCGGGATGGGCATCGACCGCAGCAATGTCCGGCTCGTCGTACACGCGTGCATGCCCAAGAGTATCGAGGCATACCAGCAGGAAACCGGGCGCGCCGGGCGCGACGGGCTGGCCGCGGAATGCCTGCTGCTCTACTCCCCCAGCGACGGCGGGCGATGGGAACGCCTGATCGAACGCAGCGCCGGGGAAACGGGGACCGATCCGACGGCGCAGATCCAGCTCGTCCGGGACATGCGTCGGTTTGTCGCGAGCTTCTCATGCAGACACGCGTTCCTGAGCGAGCACTTCGGGCAGGAGTACACCCCACCCGAAGGGAAAACCGGATGCGGTGCATGCGATGTGTGCCTGGGCGAAACGGCGGCGGAAGAAGACGCCAAACGGATCGGGCAGATTATCCTCTCAGCGGTTGCCCGAACGGGCGAGCGGTTCGGCGCTGCCCACATCTGCGATGTCGTCCGCGGCGGGAAGAGCGAGAAGATCCGCGGCTACGGGCACGACGAGCTCGGGGTGCACGGGCTGCTCGAGCACCGACGCCGTGCGGAGGTGATGAGCTTCATCGACCAGCTCGTCGCCGCGGGAGCGCTGACACGGGTTGTCGAGGACCGGTTCGAGACGCTCGCGTTCGGCGAGTGCGGCATCAGCGTGATGAAGGGCATCGACTCGGTCACACTCGCCAAGCCGATCGGAACGGGATCGGAAAAAAGTGAACGAAACCGGCGCACGCGGGCATCACGGGTGAACGATGACCGCCCGATGAACGATCGCGAGCGGGCGTTGTTCGAGAAGCTGCGCGAGCTGCGGAAGCAGATCGCGACCGAGGGCGGCTTCCCGCCGTACCTAGTGTTCAATGATGCAACCCTGCGGGAGATGGTGCACGCGATGCCGACGACCCGACACGAGATGCTCGGTGTCAAGGGTATCGGGCAGGCGAAGCTCGACGCGTACGGCGAGGACTTCCTCGCTGCCATCACGGGAACAGTCGAGCAAGCGGAGAACACCAATGGATAACTGTCGTGTCGAGCTCATCCCCGCGGAACGGACGCGTCCGCTCCGCAAGCGCGTGCTCCGCCCGAGCTTCAGCGAGGCGCAGCTCGTGTTCCCGGGAGACGAACAGGAGAGCACATTTCATGTCGGCACACTGGTCGGCGACGAGGTCGTCGGGATCATGACCGTCATGCGTGATCCGCAGCCCGGGATCGATGCGCCCGCGTGGCGGATCCGCGGCATGGCGACCGCACCCGAGCATCAGGGTTCCGGGTTCGGACGCGCGATGATCCAACGCGGGTGCGACGAGGCGTGGTCACGCAGCAGCGACGCGATCTGGTGCAACGCGAGAGAGGTCGCGTTCGGGTTCTACGAGAAGCTCGGATTCGTCAAAGTCGGCGGGCTCTTCGAGATCGACGACATCGGCGTGCACAGCGTGATGGTTATTCAGCCTCACTAGGCTCGCAGGGTGCCTCGGATGCTCTGGCCCGTTTGTTCGCGCGGCGGAGCCCTGCTTTCATATTGATGAGCTCGACGAGGATCGCGAAGACCATCGCGAAGTAGACATAGCCCCGGGGGAAATGCTCACCGATGCCATCGGCGACGAGGAGCATCCCGATCATGACGAGGAACCCGAGCGCGAGGGTCTTCATGGTCGGGTGGGTGTTGACAAACTTGGCGATCGCGCCCGCGAAGATGAGCATGACGGCGATAGAGAACACTACAGCGGTTGCCATCACGAAGTAGTTGGTCGTCATTCCAACAGCGGTGATGACCGAATCAAGCGAGAACACAAGATCAAGCATCAGGACTTGGGTGAGTACGGTCGCAACCGAGACCCCTTTGCGTTTCATCCCCGCGCGTGCCTCGGGGTCGGCCGTGCTCGCGGTGCCGTGCTCGACATGATCGATGAGGTGGTGGAGCTCGAGGGTTGCTTTGACGATGAGGAAGAGCCCACCGCAGATGAGGAGGAGGGATTTGCCGCTGATATCGCGGTCCAGAACGGTGAAGAGCGGGGTTGTGAGACGGACGATCCAATACGCAACGCCCAAGAGGATGAGACGCATGACCATCGCGAGCAGGAGCCCGATATTGCGGACCCTGGCTTGCTTTTCTCTCGGGAGCTTATTGGTCAGGATGGCGATGAAAACAACATTATCGACGCCAAGCACGATCTCGAGGATCGTGAGCGTCAAAAGGGCCATCATGCCTGCGCCAGAGAAGAACGCGATCGCTTCGGGTGGAGCGACGGCATTGGATGCGGCGAGGAGGAGCATGGCTTAATCGTCCATGAGGGAGATCGGTTCGGCGGACAAACCCGCCTCAGCGTGGTGGGCATCTGCACTCGTCGGGGGTGCAAACGCGGCTGCCTGGTGGGCACCCTCGATGATCGGCTGGCTGAAAACGAGCAGAACGATCACGCCCGCCGCGGAGAGCACACCCGCGACACGCCTCGAGATAAACGGTGCAACCGTAATCGTCGAGATCGAATCACCCGGCTTGTCGAGATACGCCGCGGCGACAAGCCCGAGGTAGTACCACGCGGCGATCGCGGAGTTGATGCCGAGGATGACAACGAGGATGAGATTGCCCGAGGTGATGCCGGAGGAGAAGATCCCGAGCTTCCCAACGAACCCGAGCAAGGGCGGGAACCCGAGCATCGAGAGCGTACAGATGACGAGTGTCCATCCGAGTGCGGGATGTGTCTTGCAGATCCCCCGGATATCGTCGATGTCGTCGGCTTCCTGCCCGTTTCGTTTCTCAAGGGCACTGAGGACAGCAAACACGCCAACGGTCATCACCCCATAGCAGAGCAGGTAGAAGAGCACCGCGGCGATGCCATTGCGCCAGAATGGATCACCCGAGGCACCGGGCCCCGCGATGAGCCCGACGAGCATGTACCCCGAGTGCGCAATCGAGGAGTACGCGAGCATGCGTTTGACTGATTTCTGGATGAGCGCCAGCGCGTTGCCGACGGTCATGGTAAACGCGGCGATGATCCAGAGGAGCGCGTTGAGCTGCTCGGGAAGCCCGTGCGCTTGATCCCAGCCGACGGAACCAAGCAGGAGAATCATCGCGAGGAATCCCGCGGTCTTCGGAACGAACGCGAGCATCGCGCTGACGGGCGACGCGGCACCCTGGTAGACATCGGGGGTGTAGAAGTGCATGGGGAAGGCGGCGATCTTGAAGCAGACACCGATGATCGCAACAAGCATGCCCATCGTGCCGATCGAGCCCAGCCCGTGGGCCGAGAACGACGCGGCGATCTGAGCGAGATTCGTCGACCCGGTCGCGCCGTAGATCAACGCGAACCCATACAGGAAGATCGCGGCACCCAGCGCACCAAGGAAGAAGTACTTCACACCCGCCTCGCGGGACTTGTTGCTGTTCGTCGAGATCGCGACCATGATGTAGGTCGGCAGCGAAGTCAGCTCCAAAGCAAGGAACAACCAGATCAGATCATCCGCGGACGCGGTGAGCATGAGCCCGGTGAGCGAGAACATGAAGAACGCGTAGAACTCCCCGCGGTTGGAGCGGATCGGCAGGAACTTCTTCCCCTTGTCAACCTCGTCCTCCAATGCACGATCGACGGTGCCGCTGAGGAGGAGAAGCAGCAACAACCCCACCATCGCGATCATGACCTTGGCGTAAGGGATCAAAGCGGGGAACAACGCACCGGCAGCTTCAGGGGTTGCGGTCGCCACGCCCGCGGCAGCAAAGAGCGCCACGGCACAGATCCAAGGCGTGAACTGACGCACCGCGCGGACAGGCCACTGCCCGGTGATCATCACGATGCAGGTCGCGACAAACAGGATCAACTCCGGAACGATGAGGGCGAGTTTCTCGCTCATGGGCGGGCCCCTTCCACGACCAGTGTTGTTTCACCCGCAGCGTCGGCATGGTGGATGTCGTTGGCGTGCTCGATGATCGCCACGGTGTCGTTCACAGGCGCTTCAACCGCATCAAGCAGAACGGTCGGCTGGAGCCCGAAGAACAGGCACCCCGCCGCGAGCGGAACCAAGGCCGTGATCTCGCGTGCGGTCAGGTCCTTGGGCATCGGCTCGCCGTGATGATTATGATCGCTCGGTTCGATGAGCGGGCCGAAGCAGATCTTCCCGACCATATAAAGAAGGTACATCGCCGCGATCACCATCCCCGTCCCCGCGAAAACCGCGAACCAAGGCCCAAGGGCGCTGCCCCACGCTCCGGGCTCACCCGCCGCGGACCAGGACGCATCGGACTGGAACGCCGAAATCAGACACAGCAGCTCGGACGGGAACCCGTTGAGCCCCGGGAGACCAACAGAAGCCATCGCGAAGAAGACCATGAAGGTCGCCCAGATCGGCATCTTCGACGCGAGCCCCGCGACCTGACGCATATCCCGCGTGTGGTACCGCTCGTACATGAACCCGATCATGAGGAAGAGCCCGCCCGTGCTCAGACCATGGCTGAGCATGTACAGGATCGACCCGCTGAATCCGGTCACATTCAATGCCGCGAGCCCCAGCACACAGAAGCCCAGGTGGCTCACCGA
>JAGQOC010000027.1 GCA_020427745.1 Phycisphaerales bacterium
CGGCGGGGGGGGTTTTGGCGGGGGGTGTGGGGGGGGGGGGGGGGCGGGGGGGGGGGGGGGGGGGGGGGGTCTCGGTGCAGCCTCGGGGGCGGATCGTCGATGCTCCGGGAACCACGCATCTCGCGCGGGATCTGAACTATGAGCACACTTGCTTCTCCAATCTATTCCTCTCTTTCTCACCCTACAACGGACGGCTATCACATGGAGTTCAAACAACACACGGCGAAAAACACGCTGCGCATCGGTGCGCGCGAGCTTGACGAGCTCGTCGACCGGATCGACGCGATCTCGGAGGGCAGATGCAGCCCGAATCGCGAGTTTGTCCGCTGGTCTTTCCGGATGGTCTCGGTGGACCTGTGCATCGAGAACATCGGGGGCAACAAGGTCACGATCCCGGTCGTGACGCGGAATATCTCGCGTGGGGGGATCTCGGCGCTGCACAGCTCCTATGTCTACCCCAAGAGCCGCTGCTCGATCCGTTTCACGCTGCCCGACGGGCGTGATGTGGAGGTGCGTGGAGAGGTCGTCCGCTGCGTGCATCTCAGCGGAAAGGTCCACGAGATCGGGGTGAAGTTCGACGAGCAGGTGAGCACACGCGATCTGCTCGGGCTCGATCCGATGGAGGAGGCGTACTCGCTTGAGCGGGTGATGCCCGAGCAGCTCATCGGGACAGTGCTGATCGTGACAAGCTCGGAGCTCGACCGCGAGATGCTGCTGTGCTTCCTCCAGCAGACGCAGCTCACGATCCGCGTCGCTTCGAATATCGAGGAGGCGATCGAGCGAGCCCGGAAGGGCTGCGATCTGATCTTTGCCGATCTGTGCCTCGGTGATGAGTGCGGCGTGGAGCTGGTCGCCGGCTGCCGGGAGGCGGGGATCGATGTGCCCATCCTCGTGATGACCACGGATGATACCGACGCAACACGCGACGATATGCGGATGGCAGGGGCGAGCGGGTATTTCTCCAAGCCGATCGATCGTCATCGTCTCTATCAGGCGCTCGCCGAGTTCATGCTCGCCGATGGTGACGGCGGCCCGGTGTACACAACGCTGGAGGCAACCGACCCGGCGTACGAGCTGCTCGGGAACTTCTTCGCGAACATGCCCAAGACGGTGGTGGGGCTGGAGAACGGACTCCGCGACGGGGATCGCGATGCGTGCCTGCGGATATGCAGAACACTGGCCGGGATCGCGACCCCGCTCGGATTCGAGGGGCTCGGAGAACTGGCGATCAAGGCGGACCGTGCTTTGACACGGGGGAGTGCGGTGCGGGATGCGGCGTCGGATATCCGGTCGCTGATCATCGCTTGCCGGAGGGTACGGGTTCGTTCCGCGGCATAGCCGCGGGGAGCAGCGGGCGTATGAAGACGCCCGACAAGGAGTGGATCGATGAGCCGAATGGGAATGAACGACAATCTCTCCCCGCATTCACGGAACTCGCTCGGGGTGCAGGGGCAGGTGTATCAGCGTTTGCTTGACAAGCTTAACGATCATCGCGCTTCCGAAGACGACACGCACCCGGAGCGGATCCATTCCCGGCGGGAGTACATGGACCCGTACATCCTGATGGTGATCGAGAACGACGACACGATGGACCGACCGATGACGCTCGCCGCGCGGAACATCTCCCGGGGCGGGGTTGGGCTGCTGCATTCTAATTTTATCTACCCGAAGACCCGTGTCTCGGTGCACCTGACGGTGAACGGGGAGAACCCGATCCCCGTCCGTGGTGTGATCCAGCGGTGCGAGCACCGCGGGGGTGTCGTGCACGAGATCGGGGTCAAGTTCGATCGAGAGATCAACATCCAGCAGTACCTGCGGCCTGATATTTCGGATTGCCTGCAGAGTTTCGAGCGGGTGGACCCCGAGAAGCTGACCGGGAAGGTGCTCCTGATTGGGAACAAGTATGATTTCTCGCCGCTCAGCCGGGCGATGCTCTCCGAGACGGGTCTGGCGTACAAGTTTGTCCCCGATGCGGCGGGCGCGCGGGCTCTGGAGATCGAGGATTTCGAGCTCCTGATCGTGCTCAACGATCTGGAGGACTGCGAGGGCACCGAGTTTATCCGCGGGCTGCGTGACCAGGGATACCGGAGGCCGATTATCTTGGTGGGGGATATCAAGGAGGAGCTCGCGCTGCAGAAGGTCCGCGCATCGGGGGCCGACATGCTCCTGCCCTGGCCGACCACCACGGATTCGATGCTGTGCGCGGTCGCGGAGTATCTGCTCACCGAGTGGACCGCGGAAACACTGGCGGCCGTCCGCTCGTGCATGGACAAGCAGACGATCGACGGGCTGCGCGGGCAGCTCGCCAAACTCGGGATCCAGCTCGACCAGCACCTGCGGACGGGTGACGCGATCCGGATCTATGGCACCTGCGGACAGATCCGCTCGCTCTCGCCGTTGCTAGGGATGAAGCAGCTGCGCGACCTGACCATGAAGGTCGGGGAGGATATCGCCGAGGCCGGGAATCTGGAATCGCAGCGTGAGCTCATCGGTGACATTGTGACGATGTGCTCGAGTGTCTCGCGGGCTGCATAACACAGGAGACTCCGGTGATCGGGTTTGTTCGGCGAATCACGGGCCCGGGTGCGGGCGGGCAGCTCTGGCGGCGGGCGTGGTTCGCGTCCGCGCTGGTCGTGATCGCGTGCATGATCACGCATGTTCACAGCACACGGCTCGTCCCCAAGAGCACGGACGATGTGCTCGCGCTCGCGTTTGAGCAGCGCGTGCTGACCCAGCGGGTGGTCAAGGGGGCGTTGATGCTCGATGCCTCGGTTTCGCAGGAACAGTACGACGCGATCTCGCCCTCGATCGAGTCGCTGCGTGCGGACGCGGAGGGCTGGTTGCGGACGCACGAGCGTTTGGTCGAGCTGGCGGGCACGGGGATCGAGGAGCCGATCGCTCGGATGTCGAACCCGCACGCGCAGCTGAGCCGTGGGATTGGCGAGCTGATTCTCGTCGGCTCGAGCGCGGAGCGTCGGGCGCCGTATCTTGATCGGGAGACAGAGGGGCGGATCGCCCGGGCGTGCGTGCTCGTGCGTGAGAGCGAGGCGCACTACGCGGAGGGGCTCGAGCGGATCACAGAGCAGCGGCTCGGGATGATCGACGCGCGGATCGACGCGTTCCGCTCCGCTTCACGGAGCGGGCTGGTGTTCGTGATCGCGTTGGTGCTCGTGGTGCCCCCGATCCTGGTGCTGCCCGTGCTCGGGCTGCTCAAGCAGGGTGGAGGCGGGAGCGCGGGGGTGATCGGGCGCATCGGCGACACGCAGGCCGGGGGAACACAACAGCAGCCCGGCGTCGAGCGACGGGCTGCGTAGTGATTCGCGTGGGTTCTGTGGGAAGGGTGACCAACGGGACTTGAACCCGCGACCTCCTGGATCACAACCAGGCGTTCTACCGACTGAACTATGGCCACCATCGTTCCGGGGAAAGCGGATTCCTCGGACAAGGGAGAAAATATAGCACCGAACGGGGGTGAAAGTCACCGTCCGGGGCGGTGGAATTGTTCAATAGAGCCCCGGAAAGGGCTATTATCCCTCCCAATCTATCCGGATTCCGTGCTCGGCGTTGCTGTGGTTCATCACGCCGGGGCGGACCAAGGAGACGCAGCATGCCCGCGACCACCGATCAGCTCGATCTTTCCGCCAGCCGCACGCACACGAACCTCAGCGCCGCCAAGCTTATGGAACTCGTCATCCTCAGGGGCGAGGGCAAACTCGTCGCCAACGGGTGCGTCTCGGTCAACACCGGTGATCGCACCGGCCGCTCGCCCAAGGACAAGTACCTCGTCGAGCATCCCAGCAGCAGCGCAAAGATCGACTGGGGGAAAGTCAACCAGCCCATGACCGAGGCGCAGTTCGACACGGCGCTCGAGATCGCGACCAGGTACATCAACGCGCAGGACGAGGTGTTCGTCTTCGAGGGCTTTACCGGCGCGGACATTCGTCACCGCCTGGGTGTGAAGGTCGTCACCACCATGGCGTGGCATTCGCTGTTCGCCGAGACGCTGTTCATCAAGCCCGGATCCAAATCCGACGCGGGCGACGGCTCGTGGAATCACGACTGGACCGTCATCAACGCGGGCGTACACAAGCTCACCAAGGAAGAGCAGGCATCGCTCGGCGTGAGCTCCGAGACCTTCATCGCCCAGTCGCTCGAGCGCAAGGTCGTGATCATCCTCGGTACCGAGTACGCTGGTGAGATGAAGAAGAGCCTGTTCTACGCCATGAACTTCGATATGCCCGAGGTCGGCGTGTTCCCGATGCACTGCTCGGCGAACATCGATAAGCAGGATCCGAGCAATGTGGCCCTCTTCTTCGGGCTCAGCGGCACCGGCAAAACAACCCTCTCCGCCGACGAGAACCGCGCCCTGATCGGCGACGACGAGCACGGGTGGGGCCCGGACGGCGTCTTCAACTTCGAGGGTGGGTGCTACGCCAAGGTCATCGGGCTGACCCGAGAGAAGGAGCCGCAGATCTGGGACGCGATCCGGTTCGGTTCGGTGCTCGAGAACACGGTCATCAACGAGAAGACCCGTGTCCCGGACTATGACGATGTCTCGATCACCCAGAACACCCGCGTGACCTACCCGGTGGACTTCATCCCCGGGGCGCAGATCCCGAGTGTTGGCTCGCACGCGAAGAATGTGATCTTCCTGACCGCCGACGCGTTCGGTGTGCTGCCCCCCATCAGCAAGCTCACCCCCGAGCAGGCGATGTACTACTTCATCAACGGGTACACGAGCAAGCTCGCCGGGACCGAGGAGGGCGTCAACGAGCCGCAGCCGAACTTCTCGCCGTGCTTCGGCGGCCCGTTCATGCCCCGCCGCCCCTCGGAATACGCGGAGATGCTCTCCGAGCGTGTCTCCAAGCACGGGGCGAATGTGTGGCTGCTCAACACGGGATGGTGCAAGGGCCCGGCGGGCAAGGGCGGCGAGCGGTTCAGCCTGCCGTACACCCGCGCGATGGTCACCGCGATCCTCAACGGCTCGCTGGACAACGCCCAGACCGCCGAGCACCCGGTGTTCGGGCTGCACATGCCCACCAGCGTTGCGGGCGTGCCCGACGAGATCCTCGACCCGAAGAATCTGTGGAGCGACAAGGGCGCCTACGACGCGCAGGCGACCAAGCTCGCGGGGCTCTTCCGCACGAACGACGCGAAGTTCGACCTGTCCGACGCGATCCGCTCGGGCGGGCCCAAGGCGTAAGCCGAAACGACGAGCAAGCTTTTCCGATCAACGCACCCCGTTCACGGGGTGTTTTCTTTGGTAGGATGGGCGTGATGATCGAGCCGGTTGGATATAAGCAGTTTCCGATGGCGAAGGGGACCCGGTTCGTGCTCCCACGCCGAGCGGTCCCGTTCCAGGTAAGGCTCGGGCTTGCGATGGTGTTCGTGTGCCTGCTGGTGATCGCGGCGTTGTTCTTTTTCAGCAAGGGGTTCTGGCTCCCGCCGCTGCGGGTGCTGATGGACTCGGGGATTGTGCGGCCCGGGCTCGCGTTGCTGCTGGCACCGCTGATTCCCTCGCTGATGCTCTGCAAGGGTGTGCGGATGGGTTTGCTGATCGCGTACGGGCACACCGAGGTCGAGGTAACCAATGACGAGCTTGTCTCGATCGATCGCTGGGGGATGCTGCGTTCAAAGCACAGAATCAGGGTGCGTGACATCAAGCGGCTCATCATCAAACTCAATGTGATGGCCAAGAAGGGCGAGTTTGACAAACACCCCTGGCGCGACATGAAGAACCTGCTCGCCGAACGCGAGCACGAGAACATCAACAAGATCCGTGTGGCGCTCGCGATGGGGTATCCACCAGCGACGATCGAGGCGATCGCGTCGGAGATCATCGAACGCACGGGTGTGCCGATTGAGGAGCTCGACCCGGAGCACGACTCACTCATGGACCTCATGCGTGGGGAGCCCGAGAAACCCGAGACCATCATCGGCGTGCTCTCCCAGCCCAAGCAGAGCAACGCCGAGTTCGTGCAGAACAGCGACGGCTTCACGATCACGCTCCGCCCGCGCGGGTTCTGGAGAGGGACCAAGGGGTTCGGCTCGTTCGCGCTGATGTGGTGCGGGTTTGTTCTGGTGATGTCGATCTTCTTCGGCGTCGCGGCCCTGAGAGGAAAAAACAGCTCAACGGATTGGGTATTCATGAGCTTCCTCGGCGTGTTCTGGATCGTCGGCGGCTCGATGCTCTTCTTCGCGATCCGATCCGGACGACGACGCGCTGTGATTGATGTCGTCGAGGGGGCGCTGCTCGTGACACGCCAGTCGATCGGGAAACCCAGATCCAATATGTGGGCGCTGAGCGATATCGAGCGCATCGAGGTGGGCAACTCGGGGACCGAGATTAACGATGTTCCGGTCAAGGAACTGCAAGTCTTCCCGATCGAGGGCAGAAAGGTCGGGCTGCTCAGCGAGCGCCCGAACAACGAGCTGCGATGGATCGCGTCGCTTATCCGTCAGCGGCTCGCCGAAACACAACAAGGAGGGCCCGAATGAACACGATCGACTTCATCCGGTTCGGGCTCGGCGCGAGCCGGGGATCGATGATGGGGCTGGTGAATGACCTCCGTGATGCGCCGATGGCGCAGCCGACGGTCAACGGCGGGAACCACGCGCTGTGGATCCTCGGGCACCTGGTCTACACCGAGGACTTCGTGGTCCACACGATCATCCTCGGGCGTGATCCGTCCCCCCTGCACGCTTGGTCGCCGCTGTTCCGGTTCGGAACCGAACCAAAGACGGACCCGGCGGCGTACCCCGACTACGACGAGCTGCTCGCCAAATGGGAGGAGGTCCGCGCGTTCACGCTCGCGACGCTCGATTCGATGACCGACGAGGACCTTGATAAGCCCGCCCCGGGGTGCCCGGAGGAGTGGAAGGGGTGGTTCGGGACGATCGCCAAGGCGCTGAACTCGCAGATCATCCACCCGACGATGCACTACGGGCAGCTCACGGATATCCGCCGATCGCTCGGGCGACCGGTCCTGATGGCGTGATCATTCTGCCGCTGCGGCGAACTTGATCGAGCCCTTCGCGTGCTCCATCGCTTTCCGTGCGTCTTCCTCGGTGCGGATCTGTCGTCCCTGCCCGGGCTCGATCTTCATGACTTGCTTCTTTTTGTTGAGCTTGCCGACGACCCAGCTGTCGGTGACCATCGCTTCGAGTGTCTGGAGATACTGGAAGACGCTCGCGCCGCGTGGGTCCGCCTGGATTGTCTCGATCATGCTTTTGAGGTCGCCGTCTTTCTGGACGAGCTCGATCATGCGTTTCCAGATCCCGAAGTTGGGCAGCAGGGTCTCACCTCGTCTCCAGCACTGGGTTTGGTAGATGCGTCCGTCGCGGAGGTTGCCCTCCATGACTTCTTGCGAGCCGTTGAAGTTCATCTTGAACTCGTTGAACTGGGCGACATTGAACTTGACGGCTTTGCCGCTGAACAGCTCGACGAGCTTCTTCGACGAACCGATGTCGAACGCGCCGAACCCGGCGCTGTCGATGGACTGGTTGGTGAACCCGCCCTGGGCGAGCCATCGCCACGCCTGCGACGGGTTGAGACGCAGCCCGGATTCCTTGGCGATCTTCTGGCAGTGCTCCTGCAGATCCGTGAAGCGCCCGTTGGCGGCGTACCAGTACTCCGCGAAGCGGATGTGCTGCTCGATGTTCCGCCGACCCTTCTCGTCGTAGCGGGTCTTGATCCAATCCGGATCGAGCTCGCCGCGTTCGACTTCGAGGATGGAGTACGCGACCTCGCGGGCGGTGCCGTGCGCGAGGGTCATGCCCGCGGCGAGGATGGGGTCGGCGAACCCGGCGGCCTCGCCGCAGATCCACCAGTTCGGCCCCGTGAGCCGGTTGGCGAGGTGCGACCAGTTCTTGGTTGTCAGCACATTCCCACCGGTATCGCTCTTGGCGTCCTTGAGCAGTGCACTGATCTCTTTCTGCTCGCCGACGGCTTTGAGATAGAGCTCCTTGGGCGAGAGCCCGGACTCCTTGTAGTACTCACTCGGGCAGATAAACCCGACGGATGCGCGCGAGGGCCCCAGCGGGATGAACCAGATCCAGCCGTACGGCAGCGAGCGGACCTGCACGCGTGTGCCGCCGATGCCGATCTCCACGGCCCACTTCGCGTTGTCGTAGTAATCCCAGAACGCGACATTCCGAAGGTGCGTCGGCGCGTCGCTCTCGACGCCGAGCGCTTTGCGGAGGACGGCGACATGCCCGGACCCGTCGACATAGTGCCTCGCGCGGATGACCTCGCCGCTGTCGAGCCTGAGCCCGGTGATCGTGTCGCCCTCGGTCAGGACCTCGCGGACCATTGTTTCTTCGCGGACCTCGGTGCCGAGTTCTTGCGCGTGGCGGAGGAGGATCTCGTCGTAGCGGTCCCGCTCGACCTGGAACGCCGTGAACCGGCGCTGACCCTCGTATTTCGCGGGGCGCGGCTCATCGACGAACTCCTCGGCGGGATAGAAATCAAAGTCCCAAGCGTCCGCGTCCTTGCCCCAGGTGTACGACCCGCCCAGCTTGACCGGGAAGTTGGCCGCCTCGACCTTGTCCCACACCCCCATCTCGTCGAGGATCGCCGAGATCCCCGGGAGCTGCGACTCGCCCACATGCTCGCGGGGGAACTTGGCTTTCTCGATGATGATGACCCTGAGGTCGGGGTTGTACTTGCGGAGCAGGGAGGCGACCGTGGATCCGGTGGGCCCGCCGCCGACAATGGCGACATCGACTTCATGGATATCCGTGGGCTGGCTGATCATGGGGTCCTCTCCGGTGCAAATCGGCTTGATCGGGGTTGAGCGGTCTAGAGTGGCATTCTACGGATGCCGGTTCGCCCGGGCGTGATCGCCCGATGCGGCTCATATCGGCGAAAAACCCCGGGCCAAGGAGCGTATCGGATGGGCACGAGTCACCGCAAGCCGTTTGTCGGCGGAAACTGGAAAATGAACACCAATGCCGAGAGTGCAACCGCACTTATCGGAGCCGTTTCCGATCGGCTCAGGGCGTCCGGAGCGGAGACCGCGGTCTATGTCCCGTTTGTCTACCTCCGCGAGGTCGACACAGTCATCAAACAATCGGGATCAGCGGTTCGGCTTGGGGCCCAGGACTTCAGCGAGAAGCCCGATGGCGCGATGACCGGGTGCATTTCCTTAAGCATGCTCAGGGACTGCGGCGTCACCAGCGTTCTGACCGGGCACTCTGAACGCCGACACATCATCGGGGAGACCGATGCGCTTGTGAACGCAAAGACCAGGGCCGCCCTCGACGCCGGGATGCAGGTTGTTCTGTGCATCGGGGAGCAGCTCGATGAACGCGAGGCGGGGCAGACGGACGCCGTCAACGAGCGTCAACTCCGCGCGGGGTTGGATGGCGTGTCCAAAGAGCAACTGGGCATGGTGGTCATCGCCTACGAACCGGTCTGGGCGATCGGGACGGGCAAGACCGCGACGCCGGACGATGCCCAGGACGCGCACGCGAAGATCCGGGGTGTGCTCGCGGCGATGTACGATCAGGACGCGGCGACCCAGATGCGGATTCTGTATGGTGGCTCCATGAAGCCGGGCAACGCCGGGGAACTGCTCGCGATGGCGGACATCGACGGCGGGCTGATCGGCGGGGCGAGCCTGAACGCGGACGATTTCGGGGCGATTGTGGACGCAACCGGGGTTTGAGCGATCGGGCGGAAACAGGCGGGGCGGATGCCCAAAGACCCGTGAGCGCCTAGACTTGCCTCCGCCTGATTGCGGGCGGATGCGACCGATTGGAGCCTGCATTGCTGACTGATTCAATCCTTGTGCTTGGTTCGATGAGCCCGATTGCGACCACCGCGATGGTGGCGATCTTCCTGATTGTGTGCATCTCGATGATCCTCATCGTGCTCATCCAGCGTCCCCAGGGCGGCGGGCTCTCCGGCGCGTTCGGTGCGAGCGGTGGTGGGGGCGCGGGGCAGACCGCGTTCGGCACCAAGACGGGCGATGTGCTTACCTGGGCGACGATCAGCATCTTTGTGCTCTTTGTTGCCTTCGCTGTCTGGCTCAACTTCGCAACGCGTCCTCCGGAGCCCAGAGACAACACCCCGACCCTCGTCACGCCGGGCACGCCGCGCGAGAGCGTCGAGGACGAGCCGGCGGTCGAGACGGAGCAGCCCGCGGCGGACACGGAGTCGTCCCCCACGGAAGCACCGGTGGAGGAGCCCGCTTCTCAATCGGATCCGCAACCGGTTTCGCAGCCGAGCGACGGCTGACCGATCCCGGTACACTCCCAGCGGGATGATGCATCACCTCAACACATCAGGAGCCTGCACTTGATCCGAAGCATGACAGGATTCGGCGATGCGTCCACCAGCGACCAGGGGACCGCCTACGCGGTCGAGGTTCGCAGCGTCAACAACAAGTACCTTAAGTGCAATGTCCGCACGCCCGACGCGCTCCAGTCCCTTGAGCCCGAGCTCGAGCAGATCATCCGCGCAACCGTCTCACGCGGCTCGGTTACGCTCACCGTCACCTGCTCGTCCGGTGATGCCGCAGCGACGCAGAAGATCAACGCTGCGGCCCTCCGCGCCTACGCCGAGCAGATCGCCGGCGCGATGGGGATCAGTGTCTCCGAGGTCCAGCCCGGGCAGTTGATCCACCTGCCCGGTGTGCTGCAGGACCCGGGTGACGACGCCGATCGGCTCCAGAAAGCGCGCACAGCAATCCGCCCGCTCGTCAAACTCGCCCTCGAGCACATGGTCGCGATGCGCACCCGCGAGGGTGTCGCGTTGCGTGATGACCTGATGAGCCACCTCGAGCTTATCGACGATCGGCTCAAGCAGATCATCGCGATGGCCCCCAATGTCGTCACCGACTACACCGATCGCCTCAAGTCCCGCATGGAGTCGATGCTCAGCAAATCCGATGTGCAGACCGAGCCCGCGGAGATCATCCGCGAGGTCGCTGTGTACGCGGAAAAGACGGATGTCGCGGAGGAGATCGCGCGTCTGAGCGAGCACCTTGTTCACTTCAAGGACCTGCTCAATGACACGGACGAACGCCCGCTGGGTCGGACGATGGACTTCCTGGCGCAGGAGCTGCTGCGTGAGGCGAACACCATCGCGAGCAAGAGCCCGGACGCGGCGATGAGCCGGTTGATTGTTGAGATCAAGGGCTCGATCGATCGGATCAAAGAGCAGGTCCAGAACGCGGAGTAGCAGTTGGACGAGCCATCCGCCGAGAGCATCGCGCCGCCGATGGCGCACCAGCCGCCGCCCGGCCCGCGATCCCCGGCTATCCACGCCGACCTCAACCACGACGAGATCCGAACGGTTCTGGCGAGGTATGAACTGGGCGCCGTGCACCGCGTGAGTGATCTCCGCGCGGGCAGTGCGCTCTCGCCCAAAGCGATCGTCGAGTGCGAGCGGGGCAAGCTGCTGCTCAAACGCCGGGCACGCGGCCTTGATATCCCGACCGTAGTCGCGTTCGCCCACGAGGTGATGCTCGGGTGCTCGCGCGGCGGGCTGTGCGTGCCGCCGCTCGTGGGCACGAAAGCCGAGAACAACTCGATGGTGCAGGTCAGGGACTTTGTTTATGAGCTCTTCGTGTTTATCGAGGGGAGCCCCTACGCACGCACGACTGCCCATGCGTTCCAGAGTGGTGCGCTGCTCGGCGAGACCCACCGTGTGATGGATACCGTGCGCACACATTCCGAGCCCTCGGTCGAGCCTGTGGTCGTTGATCCGGCAAGGGGCGCGGGCTGGGTGCCGACGGACCGGTTCGATCAATCCGCGATCGAGCACGCGACGAGGTTGCTGCAATACGGCGAAGACCTTGTCCGCGCCAACGCCTCGCCCAACGCGCTCGTCCACGGCGACTGGCATCCGGGCAACATGATCTATCAGGGCGACCACATCGTCGCGGTGTGTGACTTCGACAGCACACGCATCGGCTCACGAATCCGGGAGCTCGCACAGGGATTGCTGTATTTTTCACTGCGATCGGACAACACCGCTGAGCCCGACCGCGCCCTGCTCGAAGCCTTCTGGGACGGCTACCGATCGGATTCGCCGATGAGCGTCGATCCGCGTGTGCTCGCATCGCTCATGCCCGCGGTATTGGTCGATGAGGGCTTCGCGTCTGCGGCCACCACACCGAATGCAAACCACGGGCCGATGCTCGCCGGCGTGCTCGCCCGCGCGAGATGGCTCGACGACCACCACGACAAGCTGACGAGTATCTTTGCATCCCGATAGTGTTATTCACCGAGCCGACGCTCGATGGCTTCGAGGCGCTGTGTGTGAATCTCGCGGTCGGGCTCGAGTTCGGTGAGCACGCGGATCTGGTGAGCCGCGGTGCGGAGATCGCCCGCGATCAACGCGACGCGAGCGGCCTGCTCGCGTGCGTGCGCATTGAACGGCGCCCGGCGAACGGCGACCATCGCCTTCTCGACCGCCTTCTCGACCATCCCGTTCTTCGCGTAGATCATTGCGAGCTCGTCGGCGTATGCGGACGAATGGACCTCACGCGCATCGAGATACTCCAGGTGCTCCACGGCTTTCCACTGTTCGTCGCGTGATTCGCCCGCGAGATAATGCCTCGCGAGCAACCGGTGCGGGGTCTCCTCCGCAGGGTTCAACTGCGCGTATTGCTCGATCCGCTGGGTCCACTCGTCCGTGAGCCGATCGGGCCCGTCGTCGAGCAGGAACCCGATCTTGATGTTCATCAGCTGCGGGTGGTCGGGGTGCGATTCGAGCAGCGTATCGATGCTGTTCCGGTTGGGAACGACACGCTGGTTGTTCTCGTTCACCAGAACCTCGTCGAGCGTCGGGTACTCATCGCTCAGCAGCAGTCCATACGCGAGCAGCTGTTCTTGGGCCCAGGGGAGGAACTCGGCCATAAACGCGTCCCGGTCGATCCCGAGCGCCTCGCTGAACGCTTCGCTCGGGGATCGTCCTGCCGCGGATGCGTCCATGATCTCCAGGGGAGCATGCGCCCCGAAGCGTTCGATGATGAACTCGAACATCCACGCGCCCTGCGCATACGCGAGCGAGCGATCCCCCGGGCGTTTGGGCCGGACGAACGCCTCGTTGATCTCATCGAGATCGAACAGCCCGCCGGTGCGTTGCGCGTTGAGCAGCAGCATCCACTGGCGCTCATCGCGTGGCGAGTCCTCGTTGTAGACCGCGTTGGCCTCAGTCATCCAGTGGATGATCCGGTTCTTTGTGCGTGAGAGGTTTGCCGTGTGTGTGAACTCGTGCTGCAGCACCCTCGCCCAGTCGTATGGGCCGACGGACGACTTCGCGCCATCGCGTGGGGTCTCCATCGCGATGATCGGCCCTGTCGATGCCGCCATCGTGTGGATCGAGGGCATCCCCCCGATGCGGACGGCGAACCACTCGTGGTTGGGCATCAGCTCGATGCGTGTTTTCTTGCTCGGCTCGTGGTCCACCCCGCCCGGGAGATCGCCCGTCACACGCGCATACATCCGCTCGAGTTCCGCCGGCATCTCTTCGGCGAGCACCCGGTCGATCCCGCCCTTGTAGCGGATCACGAAATGTTCTGTCTCGATCGTCTCGTAGCCCATGAGCTCGCGCACGAGTGTCAGCGAGTTCTGCGCACGAAGGTTGAACGGGTCACGCTCGATCGCCTTCTCGAGCGCGTCCTTCGCGCCGACATCATCGCCCGCCTGCACGAGCATCAGCCCGAGCTGCATATACGGCTCCCCCCAGTGCGGCGACCGCTCGATCGCCCGGCGAAGGATCGCCGCGGATTGTTCGTATTGCCTCGCTTCCGCGAGTGTCCGCCCAACCATGAGCAGCGCATCGGGCTGGCCCGGCGAACGCAGGTCGTACGCATCGAGCAAGCGGTTTGTCGATGCCTCGCGGAAACCGCCAGCCGCCGCCGCGGCTTCGAGCTGCAGCAGCGCTCGCTGGTCCGGCATCCGCACGAGCACCCGGTCCAAGGCCATCTCCGCACCGATCGGATCGCGCCGGCGGAGAGCCGCGCGTGCCCGGATCTGTGCGCCGAGCATCGTCGCGGGCGGGTTCTCCTGCCCGCCTGCAGCGAGGGTATCGATCCTGTCGGCGATCTGCTCGGCGTCGTCGAGCGCGAAGCTATCGACCGCGATGTTCCCGAGCATCGATGCCGCGAGCGCGTGCCTGGGGTTCAGGTGCAGCACCTCCATCGCCGCATCGCGTGCGTCCTTGCGGTTGTGGTGCTCGTAGAGCAGCTCGGCCTCGGCCATCCGGATCTCGGGGTTGAGCTGGTCGATCTCGTCACGCCCGCGTGCGATCAACTCGTTGAGCTGCTTGTAGACGGTCTCCGCGTTGCCGTCGATCGCCCGCAGCCGATAGAGATGCATCAGCCCACGGACGCCGAACGCGAGCTCGGTCGCATCGTTGATCGTCCGATCGGCGAGGACCGTTTCCAGCGTCTCCAGCTCCGTGATTGCGCCCTGTGTGTCGCCGAGCATCGCCTGCGCCCGGGCGCGGAGCGTCAGCCGACGCAGCGGCTGATCATCACTCGGTGCGGCAAGCAGTTCCATCGCGAGCCTTGCTTCACCGCGTTCGAGCGCGCCGCTCGCGCGATCGATCGCGGACGCGTCCTCGCTCATCAGCACCGGGTCGTCGTACGCGCCCGTAACCAACGCCGCGCGTGCGCCGAGCATCGGATCCGTGAGCGTCTGTTCGGTCCACAAGCCGTGCACGATTGAAAGCTCCGCACGCTCGTCTGCCGTGAGGTACGGCGCGTTGACCCGGTCCAGAACCGCCTGCTTGACCTCTTCGACGGGTTCGGGGGATCGCAGCTCGGGACGCTGAGGCATCCCGATGGACTCATCCTGGTCCTGCGCGTGCGCCGCCGCAATTCCGCAGACCATTGTGATGGCAACCGCGAGCCGGATCATCCGTCCGCTTCCGCCGCGGCTTTCCCGCGCCAGGGAGAGATCTGGATGTTCCAACCCGCCTGGTCCGTCGGCGTCGCGGTCGAGAAGACACCGTCCTCGATCGCTTCATTGGTCTTCACGCCGAAGAGCTCCACGATCTGGAGGTTCCCAGTCCACTCGGCTTTCACATAGAGTCTGGGCAGCAGCGATTGCTCATCGACCCAGATCCGCACATGGTCCCAGTCGTCCTCAAGCCCCGAGCCCGCTTTGGGGGTGAGCTTGAGCTGCACGCACCCCTCGACGAGTGTGCCCAGCCCGCTCAGTTCCGGGAAGTCCTCGTTACCGACGAGCCAGTCCGTTGTGCCGAGCAACTCCGCGTTGTATGATGCGAGCACACGATCCGTGTCCCGACCGAGCGAGACCCAGAACGGCGCATCACGCATCAGCTCCATCGGGTCCAGTGTCTCGCCGTTCGGCACGAGCTGGCGTTTATTGAACTGCTTCTCGTCCGGCAGCCGCTCGACGAACCACTGCCCGTCGAAGGCGTACCGCTCGTCGATCTCTTCGAGCCGCTGGTCCACGATCAACTGATCGAACCGCACCGCGTAATCACGGTGGTCCCGCTCGTGATCCGTCCTCAGGTTCAGCCACCCGTGCCGGGTCTGCACATCACCCTCGAGCGCCTGGATCGTGGTGAACCGCACCTCGCCGTTGAGTGTGTTGATGCCCTCATCCTTTGTTGCAAGCGCCGCGAGCAACGCCGCGGGTGACGCAAACCCCACTGTCTGCGTGTCCGTTGTGGCGGGTTCAACCGAAGAACTTCCGACGGGCTGGGGGCTGCCCAGCGCGAGGCTCATTGATAAGAGAATCCCGATGACCATCCCGGCTCCTTGCTTGTCCCGCGTGCGCCCTGCCTGTTCCTTCTACCCGCCAAACCCGCCGAGGGTTCACGGATTGCATTGTATCGTGTCGATCGCTGTTTCCGGGCTGTCCAGATAGACCTGCAGGATCGCCGACGCCGCGATCGCGTCCCGACGCAGCTTCTTCTGCTTGTGCGTCAGCCCGGTCTGCGCCATCCGTGCGTCGGCCGCCACGCTTGTTCTCCGCTCGTCAACCAGCACCACATCCAGACCGAGCGCTTCAGCGATCCGCTGACCAAACGCACGCGCTGATTTCGAGCGCGGGCTCTCCGTCCCATCCATGTTGATCGGCAGACCAAGCAGCACCTCCGCCCGATCCGTCCCGATCAACCCCCGGATCTCCTTCACGATCGCGTCGATCAGTCGTTGCCCCCCGTTTTCGGTGATCGGGACCTCGATGCACGCGACGGGCGACGCGATCATCGTGATCCGATCGCCGAGCGCGATCCCTGTGCGTTTATCCCCGAGATCGATCGCCACGATGCGCATGGGGAATGGTAGGTGTCCGCCGGACGCCCCGCGCCCATAGGATCCGGGGAGAAACCCCGAGGAGAAAACCATGCGAGCCCTGCACCGCCTGACCACCCACGCGATCGTATCCCTGCTCGCGATCCCGCTGGTGTCGCAGTACGCCTACGCGGAGCCGGATGAGGAAGGACGGGATCTCTATCTCGAAGCGATCGAGGCGATCGGCAGGGTCAATGAAGCAACAAAGAACCTGCTCTTCCGCCAAGCCCGCTACTCCAATCCGAAGCACATCGATGAGGAAGCGGGCTTCTTCCGGGACAACCTCACGGACACCTCGCTTGCCAATCTGGTCAACGAGGACGGGCAGACCCTCCTGATGGTCGCCGCGGCGGAGAACAACGACCCGCGCTTCGTCCGCGCCCTGCTCGACGCGGGCGCCAAGATCGACACAAAGGATCCCCAGGGTCGCACCGCGTTGCACCATCACGCGATGAGTGAACGCGCCATCAACGCCGAGATCACGACCATGCTGCTCGACGCGGGCGCCGACCTCGCTGCCCGGGACAACCTCGGGCGGACCACGCTGCTCCTCGCAGTCGAGCACGAACCGAAGATCGACATTGTGCGGACACTGCTCGCCAATAACTCGCCGGTGAACGAACGCCAGGAGTCAAAGCTCGGACGCACTCCCCTGATGGTCGCCGCCCAGTTCAACACCGACCCGGAGATGGTGCGGCTCCTCGTCGCTGCGGGCGCGGATCTGGAGTTGCCCGAGCGGGAAACAAGGATGCGTGCGATGCACATCGCCGCGCTCTACAACACCCCTCAGATCGTCCGCGAACTCGTCCAGAGCGGCGCGGACCTCAACCCAAGAATGGCGGGCGAGGCTACGCCGCTCCTGCTCGCACTCTCCCGGAAAGCTGACCCAGCAATCATCACCGCACTCGTTGATCTCGGCGCGGATACCCAGCTCACTGGTATCGGCTCGGTCACCGCGATGAACCTCGCCGTGCAGAATGACCACCCCACCGAGGTCCTCCGCGCCCTGCTCGACGCCGGGTGCGACGCCCAAGAGACAACCGACCGGGGGGTGTCGTTTCTGCAGCTTGTCGCACTGGGCGGCACCCACCCCGAATCCATCGGGCTGCTCGTCGAGCACGGGCTCGATCCGAACCAGTCCGAGCCCACCGGGATCCCCATCCTCGGGCTGATGGTCCAGAGCGAACGCAGCGCCGCGATGATCACCGCCGTGATCGACGCGGGCGCCGAGGTCGACGCCCTCTACAGCTCGTGGGATCCTTCGTTTGGTGGCGGATGGACCGCGCTGCTGACGGCGGCGTACTCCAGCAAGGACCCAGAGGTCGTCCGGGCGCTCATCAAGGGCGGCGCGGATGTGAACCGCGAGCTCCCGCTGCAGGGCATGGGGCTGACCCCCATCGTCCTCTCGACAAACCCGCGCACTTCGAATCCCGAGATCGTGCTCGCCTTGCTCGACGCCGGCGCGGATCCCACGGTCGAGATCCAGGGCAAGAATCTGCTGGACGCGGTGCAAGAGAACAAAAAACTCAGCACGAACGAGGAACTTGTCGAGCGGATCAAGACAGCGATCGAAGCGGCAAAGGGACCCTAACGCAGGTTCTCCGGCAGCTTCTCGTGCAACGCCTTGATGTCCTGCGCGCGATCCTTCGGCACAACCAGTGTCGCCCGCGCCGTACGCACAACGACGAGGTCATCGCACCCGATCAGCGCGATCGTGTGGTTGCTCTCGCCCTCACCGATCACGATGTTATTGCTCGAGTCGTGCGCCGCGATCGCGACCCCCGCCGAACGGTTCCCATTCGCGTCCGGCACGAGCGTCTCGCCGTAAGCCGGCCATGATCCGACATCGAGCCAGCGGATATCCATCTTCACGCCCACGATCGACACATCGCTCTCATGCGACGCGGGCTCCATGATGCCGTAGTCGACGGATGTCTTCTCGAGCTGCGGATACACCTCGTCGAGCACGCTCTGCTGCTCGGGCGTTCCCCACGCGTCCGCGACGCGCTTGAGCATCGACGCGTTCTTCGGCAGGAACCGCTCGTAGAGCTTCAGCAGCGTCCGCGCATGGAACACAAACATCCCTGCGTTCCAATCAAACCGCCCGGAGTACACATACGCCTCCGCCTTCTCCAGCGGCGGCTTTTCCACAAACCGCGCGACCCGGAACGCATTGGCGATCGGTTCGTCCAGCTTGTTCCGCAGCGCATCGCCCCGCTCGATGTACCCGTACCCTGTTGCGGGGTGGTCGGGCTTGATCCCGAAGGTCACCAGCCGTGACGGGTCCTCCTCGACCAACCGGTACCCGAGGTCCATCGCCGCGTTGAAGACATCATCGGGCTCGATCAGCTGGTCCGCGGTCAGCACGCTGAAGATCGCGTCCGGGTTTTCTTTCGCGAACACGCTCGCCGCGAACGCGACCGCGTTCACGGTATCCCGCGGCATCGGCTCACCGAGAATGTGCGCATCATCAAAGGTCGGCAGCGACTGCAGGAGCTGCCCGCGGTACCGCTCGCCCGTGCAGATGTACTGCTTGTCGACCGGGACCAACGCACCGGCACGCGCCGCGGCGATCTCCAAGAGTGACACCCGCTTGCCCGCGCGATGGATGAACTCGATGAGCTGCTTGGGCTGCCCGTCGCGGCTCATGGGCCAAAGCCTCGTCCCGCTCCCGCCCGCCATGATCATCGCGTACCGCATCAATACAACCCTTCTGCCCTTGCCGCTCGATCAACCGCCGAACACCGCCGACACAATCTCGTCGACTCCCGAATCCGCCCCAACTCTGTTCATCGCGAGCCCGACCTTCCGCTCCGCCTCGCCCCGCGTTTCGCCCAGCGCGATCAACGCCGCGACGGCTTCGCCCGCGGCCCCGCCCATCGCCCGTGGCTCAACGATCGCGCTGCCCATCGCCGGCGTCATGATCGCATCGCCCGCGAACGATTCGACCTTGCCGCTAAGCTGGGCGACCATCGTCTCGGCCAATCGCTTCCCGATCTCGGGGAGCTTTGTGAGTGCCTTGATGTCCTTGGTGACGATCGCCGCAGCGATCGTCGCGGGCGGCTCGGTCATCGCCTTGAGCGCTTTCTTGTTCCCGACCCCCTTGGCCGTCGTAAACACCTCAAAGAACGCCCGGTCCGCGACACTCGGGAACCCGACCATCCGCGGGATGAAGCTCGTCCCCTGCCCGTGGGCCTCGAGGTACACCATCGTGTGCAGGGTCACCCGCTGACCGATCGAGGGCTCGAGCGACTGCGCGAGGTACGCCGGCAGGAGGACCTCGACGCCCAGATCACCAGGCATCACCACGGTCGCCGTGGGCACCGCGCCGCTGCTGATTGACTCGAGTTTCCCGCTGATCCGTGTAAGCATCCTGAGAGGATACCCCCCCGGTCGATCGCGTGTCCGAGCGAACCGATCGGATCTTGCGCCCTTTTGCCCGCGTGCCGGGAAGATTCTCGGACTCGGGCCCCCGTCGAACCGATAGGACGATCATGGAGATGCGCTCAATCCTCGTCGGCCCCCGCGAAGCATGCGCCCTGGCTGTCCGCCAGCTCGCCCAGCTTGACCACCCCCCGACCATCGTCGGGATCACGACCCTCGAAGCGTCCGACGCCGAGATCATCGAGTCCACCCCGGTCCTCGGCTCCGTGGACCGCCTCACCGACCTCTGCGCCCGCCACGAGATCGCTCAGGCGATCGTGACGCTCCCCGCGAGCTGCCGCGCCGAGGGCCGAGCGATCTCCGCCGCCCTCCACCGTGCGGGGGTGATCGAGCGGTTCATCCCCCCGATGGACGAGTTGCTCTCCTCCAAGCCCGCAACGAATACCTCCGGCTCGGTCGCGCTCTCGGCGCCCAAGATCGATCTCGCCAAGCTTGTCGGACGCACGGCCCACGCGATCGACCGCGACAAGGTCTCGTCGATCATCACCGGCAAGGCCATCCTCGTCACCGGCGCGGGGGGATCGATCGGCTCCGAGCTCGTCCGTCAGTGCGCCTCGTTCAGCCCGTCGCGGATCATCCTCATGGAGCGCGCCGAGAACGCGCTGTTCGAGATTGATCGCACGCTCAGCGAGCAGCACCCGACCCTCGAACGCGTCGCGATCCTCCACGATGTGGTCGATCCCGTGCGCACGCTTGCGCACCTCGAGCGTCACCGCCCGGATGTCGTGTTCCACGCCGCGGCGCACAAGCATGTACCGCTGATGGAGGACCACCCCGCCCACGCGGTGACGAACAATCTCTTCGGGACCAAGTCCATCGCGGACGCCGCCGTTGCGATCGGCGCGGACCGTTTCGTGCTGATTTCCTCGGACAAAGCGGTCAACCCGGTGAATGTCATGGGCGCGACCAAACGCCTCGCCGAGCACTACACCCAGGCGCTCGCGTCGAGCGTCGGCTCACGCACCAAGCTCTCGATGGTCCGCTTCGGCAATGTGCTCGGCTCGGCCTGCTCGGTCCTCACCATCTGGGCCGACCAGATCGCGTCGGGTCACCCGCTGACCGTGACCGACGAGCGGATGACGAGGTTCTTTATGACCATCCCCGAGGCGGCGACGCTGGTCCTCCAGGCCGCCGCGATGAGCGGCGAATCCCACGAGGGCTCGGGCGAGGTCTTCGTCCTCGACATGGGCGAGCCCATCAATATCTTCCAGCTCGCCCAGCGATTCATCCGCGCCTGCGGGTTCGAGCCGGTCATCGGTCGACCGGTCGGTGACAGCGTCTCGTCCATGAGCGTGCCGATCATCATCTCCGGATCGCGCCCGGGCGAGAAGCTCCACGAGCAGCTCAGCTACGACGCCGAGGAACTCCGAACGACGACCCACCCCGGGATCGCGGCACTTGCGGAGGACAGCGCCCCCAGCCCCGAATCCGTCGAGGAGATGATCGCGGCCTTCGAGCAGATCCGCTCGAGCCCGTCCCGGCAGATGGTTCTCGAGGCCATCGCCCGCTACATCCCCACGCTGACCGCGAACCGCCGGGCGATTCCCGCAGCATAATGTCCGAATTAGCTTGTGCAATAACTTGCGTTCCCCTACATTATGCATACCAAACACCCCCGCAATCGGCGGGTTTTTGCGTTCAGAGAGGGCACCATGCAGATCCACAACACACTGTCACGAAACGGTTTCCGGCGTCTCGCTGCCCTTGCAGGCTTCTCGGTGGTACTCGGAGTGACGGGCTCCGCGATGGCTCAGCAGGCGCTCAGCGACCCGTTCATCCCGCCGGAGAACCCGATCACTGAAGAAAAACGGGTGCTCGGCAAGATCCTCTTCTGGGATGAGCAGCTCTCCAGCGACAACACCGTCTCCTGCGGGACATGCCACATCGCGACCGCCGGTGGCTCGGATCCACGCGACGCGACCCATCCCGGGTTTGACAGCCTCTTCAATACCCCCGACGATGTCTCCGGCTCGCCCGGCATGATCTCGATGGACGCGAACGAGGAGTACCTCCGCGATGTGCTCTTCCAGCTTGTGCCGCAGTCCGGCAACCGCGTGTCGTTCTCGAACCTCATGGCCGCCCACGCGTTTAATCTCTTCTGGGACGGGCGTGCCGAGGGGCCCATGATTGATCCGCTGACGGGGCAGACCGCGATCCCGGCGATCGGGTTCCTCGAGATCCAGGCGCTCGGCCCGATCCTCAACCCGCTCGAGATGGCGCACAACGGACGCACCTGGGAGCAGGTGATGTCGAAGCTCGAGGGTGCCCGTCCGCTCGTGCTCGCGACGGATATCCCCGCGGATGTGCAGCCCGCGATTGATGCGAACCCGACCTACGCGGACCTGTTCACCGCGGCCTTCGGCGATCCCGCGATCACCCCCGTCCGGATCGCCTTTGCACTCGCGACCTATCAGCGGACGACCATCCCCGACCAGACGCCCTGGGACGAGTTCATGGCCGGGAATCCCACCGCGATGACCCCGAGGCAGACACAGGGCTGGAACGCATTCCAGGGCTCACGCTGCTTTTTCTGTCACTCATCCCCCAGATTCACCAACAACCAGTTCTTCGCCGATGGCGTTCGCGACCCAGACGAGGATCCGGGGCGTTTCTTGGTCTCGGGCTTCGCGGGCGACCGCGGGCTGTTCCGCTCGCCGTCTCTGCGGAATGTGGGGCTGCGTGATCGGCTCATGCACACGGGCACACTGAACAACCTCGACGATGTCTTTGACTTCTACGGTCATCGCAACGGCTTCCAGCCGCACCCGGACAATCTCGATGGGCGACTGGTCACCCCGATCCTGTTTGCGCCGGCAACCGAGACCGCGATCAAGGACTTCCTCAACAACGCGCTCACGGATCCGCGCGTGGCTTCGGGGACCTTCCCGTTCGATCGCCCGACGCTGTACTCCGAGACATCGGTGCCCAACCCCTTCCTGATGGAGTCCACCGGGCGCGGGGGATCGGGGGGATGGATCCCGGACCCCATCGCGGTGACCCCGCCACTGATCGGCAGCGAGGTGTTCAAGATCGGCGTGCAGGACGGGCTCGGCGGCGCCATCGCGTGGGTGATGTACGCGCCGGAGAATACGGTCATCAACGGCGAACTCGTCGGCGGCGAACTCTTCGGCCCGTTCACACTCCAGGGCTCAGGGCCCGGCGATGGGTACGCGACCTTCAAGTTCCCGCTCCCCGACGAACCCCGGTACGACGGCGTGAGCAAGTACTTCCAGTGGCGTGTTGAGGACCCGAACGCTGTTGACGGGCTCGCGCTCTCGCCGGTCGTCGGCGTCGAGATGTTCTGCTCCGTTTCGGGGCCCTGTCCCGACTACTGCCGGGCGGACTTCACGGGCGATGAGCTGATCGATATCTTCGATGTCTTTGCCTATCTGGACCTGTTCAACGCCGCGGACGAGCTCGCGGACCTGGACATGGACGGCGAGTTCTCGATCTTCGATGTCTTCATGTTCCTCGATGCATATCAGCTGGGTTGTCCTGCCTGATCGCGTAGAAATAACAAACTAAATCCAAACAAAGAACGCTCAATTGCGGCGATCTTTGGGTCTGGTTGACTTTCGGTAGAAAGAATGTGACAATTCATGCCCTGAGGTTCCGATGAAAGGAACTGGTTGCGGCGTTGGTCCTTACGACCAACCCGCCGATCGGGAAAGGATGCCCAAGCATGTCCAGCGCCAAGCACAAGATGCTCATCGAGACAACACAGCGACGCGACGAGGCCAACCTCCTCCTCCGCACACTGCTCGATGCCAAAAAAATCTCCGAACGCAACCTCGCCGCCATCCGCCAGCCCGACCTTGTCAAGAAGGTCACCGGGAAGAGCTCGATGGACAACGCCATTGAATCGACCCGCAAGCTTATCGATTCGTTCAACCGGGTGCTCGATGATCTCCGCCGCAACCTGAGCGAGGAGGACCTCGCGATGCTCGGACCGATCGAGTCGTCGCTGGTTTCGAGCGGGGCCCGCTGATACGCTCTGGGTATGACGCCCATCAAGCCGCACCGTTCCCGAGCGATCCCCCAGTCCATGATGAACCAACCAGTGACCGTCGAGGTCCGCACGGTCTCGGTTGCTTTCAAGCGGCTCGACGAGCGGGCGGTGATGCCTGCGTACCACTCTGAGCTGGCGGCGGGGCTGGATCTGACGGCGTGTCTGCCCCGGGCGGGGATGGGAGAGAGCGTCACCATCGAGCCTCAGGAGATCGTCAAAATCCCGCTGGGCTTCGCGTGTGCAATCCCGGCGGGGTACGAGGGGCAGGTCCGCCCGCGTTCGGGGCTCTCAACGAAGCACGGCATCTCGCTGCCCAACGCACCCGGGACGATCGACGCCGATTATCGGGGAGAGATGTTCATCGCCCTGATCAACCTCGGGAATCAGCCCTATACGGTGCATCACGGTGACCGGATCGCGCAGCTCGTGATCGCCCCCGTGGTGCGTGCGGGGTTCGTTGAGGTTGAGGATCTCGATGAGACCGGGCGGGGCGAGCGGGGGTTCGGGTCAACCGGGCTGCGTTGATTTGGGCTTGTCCCCGGCGGGGGGCTTCGCGGTCGCGTTGGCCTGTGCTTCGATCTGCGAGCGTCTCGCGACCTTGATCGCCCAGACCCCGATGTAGGACGCGATCAGAAGGACGAGTGCGTAGATGAAGCGTGCGCGGAACTGGCTGAGCACGACACCCAGCACGCAGAACACGAGCCCGATGCCGTAGAGCGTGAAGACCGCTCCCTTGACACCGAATGCCCGTTTGAGCATGTGGTGGAGGTGGTCGGCGTCGGGGTCGGACATCTTTTTGCCGGCGAGCTTCCGACGGACGATCGCCAACGCAGTGTCGATGATCGGGATCGCGTAGATGACAAGCCCGGCGAACACATACCCGGTTTTGCCCGTGTCCCCGAGCGAGAGGATCATCACGGCGCTGCAGTAGCCGAGCAGCAGCGATCCGGTGTCGCCGAGGAAGATCGTCGCGGGGTTGAAGTTGTGGGGGAGGAACCCGAGGCACGCGCCGAGAACCGCCATCGCGAGGATGATGCGTGGCCCGTCGAAGGGGCCGTCGTCGGCGACAGCGAGCAGCA
>JAGQOC010000213.1 GCA_020427745.1 Phycisphaerales bacterium
CGAGCAGGGCGTCACGCGCGGCGGCGTTGGCCGAGGAACTCCGCGCATGTTCGTACACATGGAACAGAGTCGGGCAGCGATCGAGGCGACCGTCGAGCACGCCGGCTTGGGCATACAACTCGTAGACGATCTGCCGGAGGAGCATCGAGGCGCGATCGGGCAGCCGGAGGATCCGAGCGAGCAACGGGATCACGGTCTGCAGGTGCTGGCGCGGATCCACACCATCGGGTTCGAGGATGTTCCACCTCAGGTCGCGGTGGGTCAGCACCGACAGCGCCCGCCCGCACCGCTTCGCGATCGGCAGAAGGCACCGCAGATCATGTTTGTGCAAGTCGAACGAGAAGAGCCCGATCCCCTGCATGATCATCTGGGTCAGGAGCCACAGGATCGCGGAGGTTTTTCCGGACCCCGTCGAACCGACACAGGCCATGTGGGTCGCCGACATGGTCAGGTCGTGGTGGAGCCATCTCCCCGACGGCGAACGGCCGAGGCAGATCCCGTGGTCGCTGAGCCGCGGATTCCGGAACGGGCACACATCCCCGAGTTGCTCGGATCGCCCGAGTTTCTTGTACCGGCGGAGGAGTTCTTCATGGTCGAATCCCTGCGCATAGCCAGACAAAAACGCCACCCTGATCGATTGCCCGACATCATCGTCGAGCATCCCCCGGTGATCGAGCGCCAGGATCATCTCGATGGGTTCGGGCTGAGGGTGTTGGGTCATGGCCGATCCTCTCGCTCGATGAACAGCGAGAGGAAACCACCGACGCACGCCTTCGCGTACCGCTTCATGCGCCGTTTCCAATATCCGCGTCGCGGGACGCGCTCGGTTGATCCATCCCGATGGCGGACCACACGCGAGCAGTTCCCACAATACGCATCGCTTGAACATGTCACCCCGATGTTTCGGCACTGGCTGCAGTGGATGCGTTTGCACGCGAGGCAGCGCAGCCCGATCTCGCGATCACGCGAGCAGCCGCACGCGTATCCCTGCGTGATTTCGAGCTCGGTGACCCCGCCATCGGGGTCAATGAGAATCTGCTTCTCCGCGACATGCTCCAGTGCGCCTCCGTGCCCGGTCGGCGGACGCTCGGCCTGGATGATGCGCCGAACAGTTCTTGTTCTTGGCATGGCTCTTTCTCCCTTCGATCGGATGGGTTCGGATTACCCGTGGAGATTGCTGAGCGATTTGAGCTTCCGGTGTGCTCGTTGACGGCGCACATACACCGCGTTCCGGCTCCCGCCGGTCACGCGTTGGATCTCCTTGGTGTCTCCGCGGCCGCTCGGGTCCGCGAGGTCAAACTCCAGCGTGGTATGTTCCTTCGGACTCATTTGAGTGTGCATGATCCGACGCACGGACTCGATGCGCATCTGGGCACGCACGGACCGTGGGGTTACGGGGTGTGAGCTGAACCGATCGATCCGGTCGCCGGCGAAGTGATGACAACCGGCGGCGGCACGATGCTTCTGGACGACCCGGTAGGCGATCGTCAGCAGCCAGGTGTTCAATAAACCCTTTGCAGACCGGTAGCTGCCGATGCTCATCCAGACCTCGCTGACGAGATCGGCCATCAGCTCGTCTTGCTCGAAGGGACGCAGGAACACGCCACGCCTGCGGAGCAAGCCGACGATGATGGGGAAACGCTCGGCGATCAGGATGCGAATGCCCTGGTCCGGATCGCGCACGATCATGACGGCCAGGTCCCGGTCCTTCATCGGTGGTGGTGTCGGTGGATTGGCGGTGGTGCAGGTCATCGGGGACTCCTTTTCCGTGGTGGGGGATGGGTGTGGCGTTGGGCATGGACGGAGCGAACGCGCTGGGGACGCGAAGAGCACGCTCCGGGTAACTCCCGCCTGAGAGCACACGGGAGCGAACTGGGTTCAGAAATCAGATACGGGCGGGGGACCGGGCACATCAGTCGCAACACATGACCCGGGCACGGAATCCGGATCGCGCATCGCTGCAAATCGGTCGCAACACCGGGTGTGCACCCGATGCGGCAGCGTGCTCGTTACAAAGTGATTGCGGTGGTCTGTCGCTCAGCCGAGCGCGGGCGGCCGGGAGCCTCGGCCCCGATCCCGGTCAACGAGAAGGCGAAGCCGCTTTCCGAGCAGTATGACAGGGGTTCTTTTCCGATCGCGCATCACGGCCTCTCCTCTCCGGAGCGGGTTTGACCGGTGCTGGAACGCACCGTGCACCGGCTCCTTTTCTTTGGTATGAGATACTGATGGAGAACGGATCAAAGAAAACAAAGATTATCGAAGAATCTGGCAGTGCGGGAGCAGGCTCTCCCCGGTTATCGAGTGGTCCCGTTGTGAGACCGGCGCTCCTTTGTGGGGGTTCAATAAATCCACGAGTTGGCTGGTCTGTCTGAACGCGTTGTCGGCTTCGGAGCAGGCGTCGCCCGATTGAGAGGTTTCGGGATCCGATACGCCGCGTGGCTGCACCCACCACTGCATGGTTTCGCCGCATATCTCGGATTCACACCGGACACGCGGTCCCTGGTCCACACAGGATCGGCGGGTTTCCGAGACGCAACGCCCGGTTTCTGTCCATTCCCCATCGACACACTGGAACCGGATATGGGTTTCGATCCGGTAGGACTCGTAGTCGGTCGATGTGGAGCTCTCGCAGCCCGGGCTGGTGCAGGTGCTGGTCGCGGTATAGAACGAGTTGGACCACTCGGTGGCCCCGTCGTTGGAGATCGGGCATGCCTGGTTTTCCTCGGGAGTGTCGAGTTGCGTGCACTGGACCGCGTCGCTGTACGATCTGCAGCACCATCGGGTGCCGCCGGTGGTTTCGATCGATCCCCCCGGGCACTTCGCGTCGGACGCGGATTGGTCTTCCCCAAGGCTTGTGCCCGCGTAGGCCATGCCGATGGCGGGGGTTGCCGAGTTTCGGGTTCCGAACCCGGTTGTCGGCCGGTGATGCTGCATCGCGATGATAGAAATCGCGACAACCGCTACAATTCCGAGCAGTGTAATCTGTGACCAGGCGAGTGAGTTTTCCGCTTTCATAGATCCTCATCTGGTTTCACTCTTTAACAATGTATCGATTCGATCAGAAAACTTCCGAAAACACATCTTCGGGCTGCGATATGGTCAATCCTCCGGCGTAGTTGTGGTGTCGGGGCACCCGCGTGTCCCGTGTCATAAGTCTTTATGAAAGGAGAGCATCATGTATCCGGTTTTCCCAAATAGCCCGCCCACCGGCCCCCTGGCCTGTCATTGCACGGTCCCGACCGGTATGGGGTTGAGCCCATCGGTTGATTCATATGGACGGATTCTGGACTCGATTGTTGATACCGGGTTCCGAGTGGACACCCTCGGTAATGTGCATGATCGAAATGGGTTCTTGACCGAGTATGTCATCAAGAATCGACATATGTATGATCGCTACAAGAACCCCTTGCTCATCTGAGCATTGTTTTCCATCCTTGGATCGACACATCATGAAGAGGTGCGGATGATGCAATCCATCGATCAATACCAAAGATTGATCCGATTGGCGGAGTTGGCTGCGGGCGGCGATACGAGCGCGTTGGATGAATCCCTCGAGACCATCCGGAGCGAGTTCCCGTCCGCGGCCATCCCGATCTTCGATTCTCCGGTAGATCAGCACACGATCATCGTGTATGTACGCCGGGCGATCCTGGGGGACATGACCATACGGATGCATCGGGGTGACCGGCAAGCCTTCGCCGATCTCGAGCTCGTGCATGGAGATCTTCTCCGGGATACCGCGGGCGCGGTCTTCGGGGGATCGGGTGCGGCATGCATGGGCGAAACGGTGAGTGATCTTGTGCAATCCGCGTACCGTCAGATGCTCGAGTATGCCGACAGCGGCCGGTTGCGTAATGACGAACGGCGTGAATCGCTCCGTGGACTGCACCATGTGATCGTGAAACGAGCGGTGATGCGTAAACGCAGGCGATCCACGCTCGATGTGATGGCACGGGCACACAGGCGAGCCAGTGCGGTCCGTGTTGAGTCCGGGTTTGATGGTATCGAGTACGCGGACTTTGTCGAGCGGGCGCTCGATCGTGGTGAGCAGGAACTCGGTCCGTGCGCCCGGGATGTGCTGGCCGCGAGGCTGCGTGATCCAGGGACATCACTCAGATCAGTGGCAGACTCGATGGGGGTGGATCATCACAAGGTCAAAAACGCGTGGAGCCGCGAGGTGAAACCGTTCCTGAGAAGCATGAGTGAGTCCTGGGCGGGAGGAGATGATGCCCTTTGAAGCGGAAGATCGGTACCGAGAGGCATTCAGCGCGCAATCGCCGAACAGTGTGCTGGAGGATTTTCTTGCGTCGGGCTCAGGCAAATACGGTCACGATCAACTCAGATCACTCATCGAACTGGATGCCCGGCTTTGTCAGGAGTCCGGTTATGTAATCACACTGGAGCGGTATCTCGGTGTGATCCCGGAACTCCGCATCTATCTCGATGGCTCCCTCTCCGGTCACGGGCATTCCGAAGAAACCGATCAGGCCGGTGACCTGGTGCGCACGGTGTTGCGGTGTGTTCTCCGGGCGGTCGACCCCGATGGCTCGGCCCGGGGAGCGGTCGCGGGGTACCTCCAGATGATCCGGGCGGGGTATCCGAGGATGGGGGCCGCGATCGGTGAAATCTATGCGGAGCTGTACGGATCCGCCGAAGATTTTCCGGGTTCGTCGAGCGACCAGGATACAGAGGAACAGGCGTATAGCCACATCTCAGAAACCACCGCCCCCCAGGTCGCCGCTACGAGCTGGCGTGAGGGGCAGCTCATCCGCCTTGGTCGCTACAAGATCTTTGAATCAATCGGTCGCGGCGGAGCGGGCGTGGTGCACAGGGCAACGGATACCGAAACCGGTGAGACCGTCGCGGTGAAGATTTTCTTTGACCTTACCATCGATCTGCGGACACGCGAACGCATGTGCCAGGAGGAACACCGGTCACTCCAGAGCCTCCGCTATCCCGGCATTGTTCAGACGATTGATTCGGGGGTTGCTGAGGGCCTGACCAAGACCTCGGTCATACCGTACCTCGTTCTGCAGTATGTTGAGGGAGCCCGGCCGATCAGCCGGTACTGCGACGAGCATCATCTCGGGATGGATGCCCGGATCAAGTTCTTTGTGGATCTGTGCGGGGTGATTGTCTACGCGCACAACCGGAATGTCATGCACGGAGATCTGAGCACGAACAATGTGCTCGTTGACCAGTACGGCAAGCTCCATGTGATCGACTTCGGTCTCTCGGGCCGTCTTCTCCAGCTGACCGGGAGCGGGGTCCAGGATGCGGCTCCGGTCTTCTGGGGAGGGACACGGGGGTTCCGTGATCCGAATACCTATGGACGCAGCGAGCTCACCAACCGATCGCATTGGGACATCTATTCACTCGGGGTGATCCTGTGTGTGCTGCTCACAGGAGAGCAGCCGTTCGATCTGAGCGGTATCGAGGATGAGGCCCAGATTGTCAATACACTGATCCACAGCCCGCCCAGGATATCGGGTGCGGCACCGGCGGAGCTGCGGGCGATTATTCTGAGCGCCATCCGCAGGTCGCCCGAGCACAGGTACGGGAGTGTCGAAGAGCTCATCGCGGATATCCGTCGCTACGAATACCGACAGCCGGTCAACGCGGTGAAACCGACACCCCGCTATCAGCTGCAGAAGTTCGTTGGCCAGCACCGCGTTGCATCGGCGGCCTTCTTGCTGTTGTTGGCGGTGCTCCTGGCGGGCTCGATCCAGGGGCTTCGGTTGTTCCGGCAGACACGGCTCGATCGTGACGCACGCAGGGATCTCAAATCGTTGCTCTCCGTGATCGGGAATCATCTGGCGACCGGCGGGGACTCGAAGCGGATCCCGTCCAAGCGGTTTTTTAGCTGGCTTCCCGAGGAGGACACGCCGGACCGCACCGCGTGTGCGGTGGTGCTGTCCTACAACGAGGACCAGGATGCCAATACGCTGATCGTCTACGACCGTGAGGGGAGTGAGCGTGCACGGGTAAACCAACCGTTGGATGTGCCCCCGCAAGTAAGCCAATCATATGTATACGAGCCGACACCGCGGATCGTGGGCGGGCTGGTCGCCGATGTGCTCAAAGAGCACCCGGGGGATGAGCTGGTGCTGCTTCAGCAGCACCGCAGGATGTACCCCTCGGTCCTCAGGATCTATCGGCTCGATCGGCTCAACGAGCCACTCAAAGAGATCTGGCACCAGGGACAATGGAAATCTGTGAACTGGAATGAGGACAAGCGGCTGCTGAGCATGGTCGCCGCCTCGAACAAGCTGATGGATGTCGAGCCAGGCCTCGGGGACTGGGACGGCGCATGGGCAAGAGAGGGAGAGCGGTACGCCTATCCGATGGTCTTGCTCGTGATCGATCCCGAGGAACTCCCGGAACGATCGGGGCTCGCGCCTATTCCACCCTCGGATGCCTTGCCATCCACCCCAGCTGTGGGCATGTACGCATTCGATCATATCCAAAGGCCCGCGGGGTCGGAGTACTTCGGCATCGCGTTGCGGAACGCTGGCGCACCACGAGATGGCTTTACGGAGAACGGGCTGGTTGATCTGGAGGTTGTCTACACGCGTGTAACCGGCGACGGGTACAAGGAGTTCTCGGCGAAGCGGACAATCGATCGCAACGGGAACTGGCTGAATGCGTGGAAGGGGCAAGTACAGAGCCCGTATCAGAAAGGGATTGAACTCCCCGAGAGGCTGCATCGCATCGAGACCGACGCGATCGCTCGTGTGCAGCGTGATCTCGAAGGGTACTTTGTGAATCTGCACAACCCCGCGCTCGTGAGAGACGCCATCGTGTCCGAGGGGAAAGAACTCTCGGATCAGGCCGACCGCGTGCTCCGCCAGCGCGGCAGCAGCGTTCGCTGGCTATACGCCAGGGCGGGGTCGATCGGGCTTCGTCCGGATGCGACGATGGAAGAGTACACCACCGCGGTTGCTCTCGCCGAGCGTGCCCAGCGTCTGCTCCCCGACGATCCTCGGTCTGGTCTCGAGCACAGCATCCACTGCGTCCGGTTGATCTCTTTGGTGCGTGCACACCGGGCAGGGGATGTCGGCGGAGAGGGGGTGGGGGACCTCCTTCTCCGCTGTGAGCAGCTGCTCGCCGAGACCGAACCCGGCACACTTTGGGAGCAGCGGTTGCAGGGGTTCCGGGCGATGCTTGTTCTTGAGCAGGGTGACCGCGAGAACGCCCGCGCGGCGTTCGAGCGGATGAGGGAAATCTCATCGGACCTGGGCTGGATAGGCACCGAGCATTCGATGGATGAGGCCTTGGTGGATGAGGTCAACCGGCTCACCACCCCGAACTAGCGGGGCCTCATCCGAGCCGGGTGTGCCAGAGGACGCTGCTTGTTTCCTGTTCAAGCTCGGACTGGTTTTCGAGTGTGCTGGCGACAATCTCCCGCACCGCGGACTCCATTTTCCGTTTCACCGACTGGATCATGTGCGAGACTTGCTGGGTGTCCTTTGCGGAAACGATGTCCTTGATCTGCTCGATGGCCGGTGGCTTTGTCAGCCCGATTGCCGGTCGCAGCACCCGGAGCTCGAAGGCGGTCCAGTGGTTCTGCATTGACCGCTTTTGGCAGTCTTCGCGGACCCGCTCGATCGCCATCTGAAGGATGCTCGACGCCCACTGGCGGTTGAAGGCGGTGTCTGGATCCAGGCCGGGATCCGGCTCCGCGGCATCCATGGAGATCCTGTCCAGCAGAACATCATCAAGGCTTACGGAGCGGTGCCGGTGTTTTCTCGAGCGATCGATGGTGTAGTTCTGAAGGGATTTGAGCAGCAGGGAACGGAATCGACCGCGGCCCTGGTCTGCTTTCGAAAAGAGATCTCGATGCAGCACGATATCGACGAAGAACGCTTGGGTTGTCTCCGCGGCGTTCTCCCGATCACGACCGGATCTCCTCAGAAAGGCGTAGACCGGT
>JAGQOC010000214.1 GCA_020427745.1 Phycisphaerales bacterium
GTAGTGCACATCCGCCTCGAGCAGCGCGTTGCGGACCTCGTCCATCGCCTCGCGGACATTGGACTCGCTGATCGCGGCGTTCCCGCTCAGCTTGCGGAATACATTATTGAAACCATCAGATACACGATCGAACATCACCACTCCTCGCGGGATCTCCCGCGGATCATCGAAATCCGATCAAGGCCGTGACCGCAGCCAAAGGAGTCTAGACCGTCACCTCTTCGACTTCAGCCACCCGTGCAGCTTCTTCGCGCTCCAGGTGTTGATGCAACGCTCCGGTGTCAGCCATCCGCGTTGCGCTGTCAGCACCCCGAACCGGATGTTGTCGTAATCACCCGGCGAATGGTCGTCGCAGTTGATCGAGATCAACGCCCCCGCCTCGACCGCCGCGCGGACATGGGTGTCCCGCAGATCCAGACGCATCCAATGCGCGTTGATCTCGAGGGCGACATCATGCTCGATCGCAGCCGCGATCAGCTCGTTCATATCCGGCTCCAGCCCCGGGCGCCGCTCGATAAGCCGCCCCGTCGGGTGCCCGATGATGTGCACCATCGGGTGCCGGATCGCTTTCAGCAATCTTTTGGTCGCCTGCGCCGGCTTCGCCTTGAGCCCCACATGCGGCGACGCGACCACCACATCCAGCTCATGCAGCAGCTCGTCGTCATAATCCAGCGATCCGTCGACGAGAATATCGACCTCCGAACCCGCCAGCAGCTTAATCCCCTTGATGGTCTTGTCCGCCTCACGCACCGCCGCCATGTGCTCACGCAAGCGATCGGGCTTGAGCCCCCCGGCGACCGCCGACGACTGCGAGTGGTCCGTGATCGCGAGCGTGTGGTACCCGCGCGACTTGGCGATCTCGGCGGATTCCTCGATCGTCATCTTCCCGTCCGACGCGGTGGTGTGCGAGTGCAGCTCGGCCTTGATGTCCGCGACCTCGACCACCTGCACCGGCTCGGTCAGCGACATCTCCCCGCGGTCCTCACGCATCGTGGGGGGGATAAACGGCATCTCGAGCGCCTTGTAGATCGATTCCTCGGTCTTGGACGCGATCGGCTTCACCCCACGCTGCTGCGGCGGCGTCGGATCGCTCCCGTCGTCCTCGAACAGCCCGTACTCGTTGAGCGTCATCCCCCGCTTGATCGCACGCTCGCGCAGACGCACATTGTGCTCCTTGGACCCGGTGAAGTACATGAGGGCCGCGCCCCACGAATCCTTGGGCACGATCCGCAGATCGACCTGCACAACATACTCGTACCCCTTGAACCGCCGATCCGTCGGGCTCATGCTCATCCTGATCGAGCACTTGGTCTCGCCGCTGGCGAGCACCTGCGTGACCTCTTCCGCGGATGTGAACGCCTCGCGCGCCGCGTCCGGGTCCTTGGTGACGACCAGGATGTCCACATCCCCGATCGTCTCGCGTCCGCGCCGCAGCGAGCCCGCGAACGCGACCCGTTCGGTGCCCCTTGTGTTCTCCAGCAGCTCGACGAACCGATCCGCGACGCGCTGAGCGAGCCCGATGTGCAGCCTTGTCCCGCCCGCTTCGAGGAACTCGATCGACGCCCGGATGTTCTCCACGGTCTTGGCGCCCATCCGGGGGAGGTCCATGATCGAGCCGTCGGCGATGATCTTCTTGAGATCATCGATCGACTCCACACCCTTCTCCTCCCAGAGCATCTTGACGGTCTTGGGCCCAAGCCCCTGGACTTCCATGACCGCCATCACACCCGTCGGCACCTTTGCCGAGAGCTCCTCGTGCTCCGCGATACACCCCGTCCGGGCGAGCTCGACCAGCTTGGTCGCGGTCCCCTTCCCGATACCCTCAAGCTTGACCAACTCCTTGATGTCCTCGGCCTTGGCGAGCGGCTCGAGATCTGTCGTCAGGTCCTTGATGACCCGCGACGCCTTGGCGTGGGCGTTGACCCGGAACTTGTTGGCCCCCGTCAGCTCGAGCAGCCCCGCCATCTGCTCGAAGATGTCCGCGATCTCGCTGTTGAACGACATGGTGGATGGTACGGGGGATCCGCCTGGTCTCTGCGGATATCGACCTGGGTCACCACGCCGCGGATGAGCACGTTGAGCGGGCGAATCCGCCGGGTCATGCGCGCCGACCCTGCAGATTCGCTCCGCTCATCTGCGGCGTGGATCTGGGGCGTACATACGGGGCGTCAGTCGTC
>JAGQOC010000215.1 GCA_020427745.1 Phycisphaerales bacterium
CAGACCGTCAACACCATGCTTGACGCCGCGGAGCTGCTCAACCTCAAGCACCGCACCCGGATCATCCTCGCCCAGCCCAAGAACGAGATCATGGTGCACTTCCCCGTCAAGATGGACGACGGGCACCACAAGCTCTTCAAGGGCTACCGAATCCAGCACAACAACGCATGCGGCCCCTACAAGGGCGGTTTCCGCTTCCACCCCGATGTCCACCTCGACGATGTCAAATCCCTCGCGTTCCTCATGACCATGAAGTGCGCCGTCGTCCGCATCCCCTTCGGCGGGGGCAAGGGCGGCGTCAAGGTCAACACCCGCGAGCTCTCCGAGGGCGAGCTCCAGCGGCTGACCCGCCGCTACTGCAGCGCGATCATGGACCAGATCGGGCCGGATGTTGACATCCCCGCACCCGATGTCGGCACCAACGCCCAGATCATGGCCTGGTTCGCCGACACCTACATGATGTCCTCCAAGCACCAGCACCACGACGCCCTCCGATGCGTCACCGGCAAGCCCGTCGAGTTCGGCGGCTCGGCAGGACGCGAGAAAGCAACCGGGCAGGGCGTCGCCGATGTCCTCGCCGAGATGCTCCCGGGTATCGGGATCCCGCTCGAGGGCATGAAGGTCTCGCTGCTCGGGTTCGGTAATGTGAACGGCTGGGGCGGGCAGATCCTCCAGGACATGGGCGCCAAGATCGTCGCCGTCATGGACCACACCGGCGCACTCCGCAACGACAACGGGATCGACTGCAAGGCCCTCTACGCCCACAACATGAAGACCGGCGGCGTCGCGGGCTTCGCGGACGCGGATGTCATCAACGAAGAAGACTTCTACCGCACCCCGGTCGATGTCTTCATTCCCGGCGCGCTCGAGCAGATGATCAAGGCCAAGCAGGCTGACTGGCTGGATTGCAAGGTCATGGCCGAAGCCGCGAACGCCCCGTGCGATCCGTCGGGCGACCGACGCTGCATGGAGAAGGGCATCGAGGTCATCCCCGCGATCCTCGCCAACGCGGGCGGCGTGACCGTGTCCTACTTCGAGTGGGTCCAGAACAAGAACGCCGTCACCTGGTCCGCCGAGCAGGTCGACCGCGAGCTCAACCGCCACATGGTGGTCGCCGCCCAACGGACACTCGCGATGCGCAACACCCTCAAGTGCTCGCTGCGTGAGGCCGCATTCGCCTCGGCACTCGAGCACATCGGCAGCGTCTACAAGGTCCGCGGGATCTTCCCGTAAAGCCTCGGATCCAACGATCTCCAAACACCGCCCGATCCGTTAGGCGGTGTTTTTTCTTGCGCAGAGATCGCCCAACCGCGCAGATTCCCGTGCGTATCGGTGGGTCGATGGGCCACGCACCCCAACAATCCACCATGAACCCGAGGCTTCTGCACATCCTCATACTGCTCGCCCTCCTCTCGCGTGCGTCCCTTGGGGCCGCCGTCCGACCCGCGACCGATCGGATCGACGCGGTCGTCGGGCAACCGATCGTGCTGCGCCTGATCGTCGACGAGGAAGCGAAGCTCCGCCAGGGGCTCACGATCAAGCTCGATGATGCACGATCGATCGAGTGCCCGCTGTTCTGGGTGGGCGCCGAGCCCGACCCCGCGGTGTGGACAAGCTGGACAAGCCCGCCGTTGACCACACGCGCCCTTTCAGCGAGGGAAGCGACAATCATCCCGCTCGATCGACGACCGATCGGGGGGTGGTACACCCGGATCGACATCCCGATCGACGCGGTGGGCCAGGGCATCTGGATCGATGGCGAACGCTCCGAGCTCAACTGGCTGCCCGACCCGGAACGCACACGCCTTGAATCACGCACCAGCGAGTTCGACCGGTTCTTCGAGCCCGCGCTCACCGAAGAGCAACGCAACTCCCCGCCGGTGCAGGACGCGATCGAGCACCTCGCGTCGAGCCCGTTCACCCGCTGGCACGCACGGGTGATCCTCGACGGGCTGGACCCATCGGAGCGGTTCGTGCCGATGCTCGCCCCGCGCGAGGAGGGCTACCTGAGCGAACTGGAGAACGAGGTGCTCAACACGAGCGAGGGCGAGCTGTTTCTCGAGACGCTCGCCCATCAGCGGGAGATCCGCTGGCAGATCATCCTCGGACGGATCTGGCTGATCGATCCCGCGCTCGCTGAACGCCTCAAAGAATCGCTCACCCGCGTCGTGCGTTTCGAGGGCACCCTGCTCCCGTTCTGGTCGAGCGATCAATCCGCGCTCGACGAGCTCGCGCACGATCTTCTCAGCCCCTGGGTAGACGATGAGCTCCGCGCGAAGCGAGCACGCGCCTGGCTCGATGCGCAGCCGAGGGCGGCCGTCTGGGTCATCGACGACCTCGGAGCCCTCCAGCCCGAAACCCAGAAGTTCACCCCCACGCTCGGGATCGTCTCGATGCCCCCCGAGCACGGACAATCACTCGTCCGGCTCGACGCGAAAGGCGCGCAGACAGTTCTTGAGACTGTCGGCGACTCGTCGATGCACAAGCTCACCCTCTCCACCCCGATCGGGGAGACCGTCAAGGGACAAACCATCGTGCCCGTGCAGGAGATCCGCGCACGCATCGGGTACGCGGAGATGACCCGTCCGTCTGTGTCCGCGCCGATCGAGGCCCGACCGCCGGGCGTGCGCCTCGGACCGATGCACCGCGACTGGACGATGCAGTCGCTGATAATCAAAGACCCGAGCGCCGACGCCGCGGCACCGCTCGCACGCTCGACCGCGGGGATGCTCTACCGAACCGCGTCTCCGGACGAACGCGACGCGCGGATCGGGTGGTCCGTCTACACCGAGTGCGCGTCGGTCGACCCCACGAACGCGGAAGACACACTCACGCTCTGGATCGGTCCGTACTCCGCGCCGCTCGCGGCGTGGACGATCAACGCCGAGGGGCGAGTCGCCCTGCTCGGCGGCTCGATGCTGAGTGTCGGGATCCCCACGGTGCATGTCGTCACCCAGGAGGACCGCTGGACGGCGCAGATCGAGCTCCCGCCCGATGCAATCCCGGACGATCTGCTGCTCGCGATCGGCATCGAACGGCGCGACGGGGGCGGGTTCCACTCCGCCTGGCCCCGCCGGATGTTCCCCGGGCAGCACGAGCCCGCTCGGCTGCTGGTCGATCTCTCGACCTGGGACGGCTTCCGTCGGCTCCCCTGAAACCCAGCGCGGTTCAGATCCGCACACGCGCCGCGTGAAGCAACCACTCGATCGTCATCAGCGCGAGTGCTGCGACGACGAACCAACGCCAGACCGGACGATCGATGTCCACGCTCCGGCTGATTGCTCCGGCCCGTTCACGAATCTCCGTTCCCACGCCCGCAGAAACACCCGCGAGCGACTCGGAAGCATCGAGCAGACTCACCCCAACCATCGCCGACCCCTCGGGGGTTGGGATCTCCTGCACCCCGACCATCGGGAGCAGTTCGTCTGTCCGGGTGACCACGCCAATGCCGCTCGCGCCCGGGACGAGGTACTCGACGGCGTTTGCGAGGAAGATCGTGAACCCGACCTGCACGGGCCAGTTCGATCGGTCGAGATCGAACGCAACATCGAAATGACGCACGCCTCGGCTTGCGTGCTCGATCATCACGCTCTTCTCGTCGCTGGACGCGAGCACCTCCTCGCCCACGAGCGATCTGGGCGAATCAAACGCGACCAACCCCATCGCCACATCACGCAGCACCGGATGCGACCGCTTCCAGGAGACGACCTCCTCGATCCCCGAGTTGTCCCCCGATGGACCGAACGCGATCGAGGGGATGTCAGTTTGGTCCGGCCCAAGCACGCCATCAAAGACCACAAGCTCAGCCCACGCCGGGATCGGCTCATCGGCCCCGATCACCGCGGGCTCACGCCCCGCGATCGCGCTCAGCACATCGAGCAGGATCGGATGCGCCGCGCCATCGGCGACCACCACAACACGCACCGGGTTCGGATCCGGCAGCCGCACCCACGCACGATTGTCCGCGTCCATCGCATCGGGGTGATCGATCACGACCTCGAGCTCAGCCCCCTGATCGAGCGTGAACTCAAGCGTCGTGCTTTGCGTCTGGATCCCCTCGGCATCGAACGCGATCGCACCACGCGCAAGCTCCTCCCCAGAATCGAGCACGCGCACAATCATCCCGCTCGGCTCCGGATCCGTCGACTGCACACGCACAAACACCCGGCACAGCGTGGGCGTCGTCCGATCACGCTCGGCGCTCAATGCGATCAGCCCCGCATTGACAACCGGCGAAGGATCGAGCGCAATCACCTCGATCGGTGAGCCCTCAACTGTGTCCGGGAGATCCCCCGCGCCGCCGTCGGTCAGCACAAAGACACGCGTGCTCCTCGGAGAATCCTGTTCTGCATCGGACGCCCCCACCGCTTGGTCGACGCTCTGCATCGTCGCACGGATCTGGTCGAACACCGACGCGAGATCACCCGGCTCATCGCTTGGCTCGATCGAGTTGATCGCACGGAGCACCCGCCTGCTCTCCCGCGTCGGTCCGGCCACCAATCGGACCCCCGCACCGACCCGATACACGATCAGCTCGGGAGAGCCCGAGGAACGGTCGAACCTTCGCACCAACTCTTCGGCCCGCTCGCGGGCACGGTCGAGTCTCGTCGAGCCATCCGCCGAGACGATCGCGTTCATCGAGGCGCTCGTGTCGATCACGATCACGATCCGCTGGTCACTCGCGGTCGACCCGATGCTCGGGCGAGCGATCGCGATCGCGATCAACCCCACGACCAGCAGATGCAGCAGCATCAGCACACTCGGACGCGCCGCCTGCCACGGCACATTGCCCTCCATATCACGCACCGCGCGGCGCCAGAGCATCGTCGTGGAGACCGCGACGGGACGGCGCCGCAGCTTGAGCAGATAGAGCAGCACGACAATCGCTAAACCCAGGAGCCCCGCGATCAACCCCGCGATGGGCGCCGCGAGGATCACCCGCCCCACCCGCTCGGGGGCTTGGGTGACGGGCCCGCACCGACCACCCGCTTAGGCGTTTCCTCGGCGACCGGGCGGTACCCGTTGCCGACGATATAGGTCTCACGCGAGACCTCGCGGCACGCCTCGGGCTTGAGCGGGCGGGCGTCCCTGAACATCGACTTGGTCCGCTTCAGCAGCTCGGGGAAGTCGCCGCCCTCGAAGACCTTCATCACGCAGCGTCCCCCGGGTCGGAGCAGGTCCGGGAGCGCATCGAGGATCTTGTGGCAGAGCCGGCAGGACATGAAGTCGTCGCCGTGCCCGGTGGTGTTGGGTGCCATATCCGAGATCACCGCATCGAACAGCTCGGCTTCTTCGCCCTCGACCGCGCCGAGCAGCGTCGACGCGTCCGTCTCTGTGAAGTCACCCACCATCGTGAACACATTGTCCCCGAACGATTGAGTGACCGGCTTGAGGTCGATCCCAACGACAAGCCCCCGTTCCCCCACAATCTCGCGGGCGACCTGCAGCCACGACCCGGGCGCACACCCGAGATCGAGCACGCGGTCCTTCTTGCGGATGATCATGCGTCGATCGTTGAGCTCGATAAGCTTGTACGCCGACCGCGCGACATAGCCCTCGCGTTTCGCTTGCTTGAAGTACTTGTCCTGGAGTTTGCGTTTGTGTGGAGGCATCGTTATTCACTTATAGAAAACAAGCTGGGCGTCGGTCCAGTGGTGCGGTGCCCAGGTCTCGCCGCGTCCCTCGTTGAGGTACTCGTCGAGCGTGTACTCGACGACCAGCTGCTCGCCGAACACGAACTCGGGCTGTGTATCGACGCACCACGGCTCGACCTTGTCGCCCGGTGCCCACCCCGAGCGGTCGAACTTCCATGTCCCGCCCTGGGGTCTGCACGGGTTGAGGTACACATCCGTCTTCCACAGATGGTCCCGCGCCGATTGCATGATGTAATCGCCCTCGAGCACATCGCCGGTGGACTCGTCCGTGCGGAGCGTAAGCGTGCGCCAGATGGGCATGAACTCTCCGGCATTCTTGGAGTTCGGGTACATCCCGTGCCCCGTCACCGTCATCCGCACCCGGGCGCTAGTCGTGCCCTCGGGCACACCCGTCGCGATCGATTTATAGAACACGCTCGTCGGGTTCTCCGGGTTCCCGATCTCCGCGTCGCCCGTCCACAGATTCACGACCTTGATCGGCGTCCGCTCGGGCTCGCCCGGGTAGAAATCGAGCGTGAAGCTCACCAGCCACCCCTTCATATAGGTCCCGATGTGCGCATCAAACTCGCGCTCATCCAAGAACAGCGGCAGCAGATCCGTCACATCCATATACCAAGTCCACCCGCGACGGAACGGCGTAATAAACCGGAACACCTCGAAACGCTCGCTCGTCGGTTTGCCCGATTCGTCTGATTCCCCCATCGGAACACGAATCCCCACCGTTCCCTTCTTGTCCCAGTGGTCGTAGC
>JAGQOC010000216.1:0-2353 GCA_020427745.1 Phycisphaerales bacterium
GTCGCGACCATCGCCTTCCTCTTCTCGGGGGCCTTGGAGGCGACCACCCAGACCGCGATGAACAGAACGCTCACGATGACAAACAGGTTCCGCGCGAACTCCGCGGCCTCCTCATGCTCATGGATCGCGTGCTTCATCGCATCACTCGTAGCGACCACGATCTTGTCCGCGGCCTCGCCCGTAAGCACCGCGCCGAACGCGGCGATCGTGCCGACAATAAGCAGCATCGCCGCGGACGCGAACCAACCGCTCCGTCGCTTCTTGTCGACCAGTCCAATCAGCATCGGGAGCCACGCGATCAGCAGGATCCCGATCGGGAAGTGAACGACGAGCGGGTGCATGCCTTCAAACGGGGGGAGCTGCATTGCGTGTCCTTTCATCGGTCAGTCGCGTGAGCCGTAGAACGCATCGAGATCGCTCTTCAGCTTGATGAGCGATGACCGTTCTTGATACATCATATGACCGCTCTCGTAGTAGTGCATCTCCACACGATCCCGCACCTGTGGGCGCAGGAACATATGACTCAGGGTGTACTCTGTCGCAAAGTACGGCGTCGCGAGGTCGTAGTACCCATTGGCGACAAACACCCGCATCTCGGGCAACCGGTGCATCGCGCTCCGCAAACGCTCGGCGACATTCAGGTACTGATTGTCCCCCACCCCCCGGAACGACCAGGGCCAGACATTTGTCAGGATCTCATACCGCAGATCACTCGAATACCCGAGCTGCTCACGCATGTACCCGTTCATCGCCCCGGTGTACAACCCCTGGATCGCGGCATACGAGGGGTCGAACTCGTACGACTCCCCCGCGTCGTCACGGTCCCACGATGTGTACCGAGAATCCAACCGCCCGACAATCTCGCCCCGATCGCGCAGAAGCTCCTTGGGGAACCTCGGCATGTTGATCCGCAGGTTCGTGCGCAGGATGTAGTCTTTCGACAACCCGGTGTACTCCGAAAGCCGTTCGGCGATTTCTTCTCGATCGCCCGAGGGGAGCTCGTCGCCGCGTGCGAGCGCGAGCGTGTAGTCCGAGATCGCGAAGTCCTCGACCTCCTCGAGGAACTGAGCAACAGGCATCTGCTGGAATCGGGGATCGAGCGTCTCATGGAACCACGCCGTCGCGGCGAACGACGGCAGGAAGAGCGGGTACGGCAGATCGTTCCCGACATCGAAGCGTGCCGTCTGGAAGTTCATGATCGCGCTGATCAGGATCACGCCGTTGAGCGAGATCCCGTGTGTATCCTGAAGCTCGTCGACCAGCCCCGCCGCTCGTGTTGTGCCATACGACTCGCCCGCGATGTACTTCGGGCTCCCCCAGCGGTTCTCCTTGCCGAGATAGATCCGGATGAACTCCGCGACCGACGCGATGTCCTGGCTCACGCCGTGGAAATCCTTTGGGCTTTTGCCCTCCGCCGCCCGCGAGTACCCGGTCGCGACGGGGTCGATGAACACAAAGTCCGACTGATCCAGTAGCGACCACTCGTTCGGGACGACCTGGTAGGGCGGCGGTCCGGGATTCCCGAAATCGTCGGCGGTGTCCACCCGCATCGGCCCAAACACCCCCAGGTGCAGCCACACCGAGCTCGAACCGGGTCCGCCATTGAAGCTGAAGGTGATCGGACGCTCTCTCGCATCCGGAAACTCCGGATCCCGCCCCTCCTCATGTGTACCGTCCATCTTCCGGTACGCGATGTAGAACATCTGGGCCGTCGGCTCGTGCTTGTCGCCGAGGTCCGCCAGCGTCAGGAAACCTGCTTTCGCCTGATAGTTCACCGTCTCGCCGTTGATGACCACACTGTGATAAGTGACCGATGGCTCTTCGGGATAGACAACAAACTCCTGCGAGGAGTCCGTCGGCTTGCCCTCCTTTTCATCCTCCTGCCCCCACACAGGACGGGCACCGAGTACAAGGACAACGAGGAAACCAGAGCAGACGAAACGGTTTGCGCGTGTGTTCATGCATCCAGCGTACCCGGTCCGGGAGTCTTTGCAAACAGGGTTCGGGCAGAACTTCGGGGAGAACAAGCGATCCCGGTCTCCTATTCTTGATGACCATGAGCAAGAGCCCCTCGACCCTCCGTTCGACGACCGATGCGTTTCTGGAAACCGAAGCCGAGATCAAGCTCGGCGGCGGAGAGAAGGCGATCGCACGCCAGCACGCCAAGAACCGGCTGACCGCCCGCGAGCGGATCGACAAGCTCATCGATGAGGGCTCGTTCTTCCAGGAGCTCGGGCTCTGGGCGGGCTATGAGATGTATAAAGAAGCGGGCGGAGCACCCGGCGCGGGCGTCGTCGTCGGCATCGGATCCGTCCACGGCAAACGCCACATGATCATCGCCAACGACGCCACC
>JAGQOC010000216.1:2364-3274 GCA_020427745.1 Phycisphaerales bacterium
CGTTCTTCCCGATGACCTGCAAAAAGATCATCCGCGCCCAGACCATCGCCCACATGGCAAGGCTCCCGCTGCTCTACCTCGTCGACTCCGCGGGTGTGTTCCTGCCCATGCAGGAGGATGTGTTCCCCGACACCGATGACTTCGGGCGGATCTTCCGCAACAACGCGGTCATCTCGGCACAAGGCATCCCCCAGATCGCCGCGATCATGGGGTTCTGCGTCGCGGGGGGTGGGTACCTCCCCGTGCTGTGCGACACCCTGCTGATGACCGAGGGCTCAGGGCTCTATCTCGCAGGGCAAGCGCTCGTCAAAGCGGCGATCGGGCAGGATGTCAGCGACGAAGAACTCGGCGGCGCCAAAATGCATGCCCAGATCTCGGGGACCATCGACTTCCGCGAGCCCGACGACCACGCGTGCCTGCAGCGTCTCCGCTCACTCGTCGCGAAGTATCCGGATGTCGGCAGCGAAGAAATCCCTGACACAAATATCCAGTCGTTCCGCGCCCCAGAGGACATCTACGATCTGTTCACCGACGAACCGGGGCAACAGTACGATGTCAAGGACATCATCTCGTGCATCGTCGACGCGCGTGCCGTCCCGAACGACGAGGGGCATAAATCACTGGAGCCCGATTTCGACGAGTACAAACCAGAGTTCGGCGAATCCCTCGTCTGCGGGTACGCGATGCTCGGAGGCAACCCCGTCGGCATCGTCGCCAACCAGGGCAAGCTCTCTACACGCCAGATGCCGGGAGGCAAAGCCGGCCCGAGCAAATCGACCAACATGCCCAAGGTGATCTACGACGACAGCGCCGACAAAGCCGCCCGCTTCGTCATGGAATGCAACCAGACCGGCCTGCCGCTCGTATTCATTCAGGATGTCGTCGGCTTCATGGTGGGCCGCGACTCCGA
>JAGQOC010000028.1 GCA_020427745.1 Phycisphaerales bacterium
TGCGTTTCTTCTCGATCTCCTGCGGTGCCAGCTGTTCCTTGGCGAGCTTGGCGAGCTCCTCCTCACGCTGGGCGGTGTAGATCTTCTGGCGCGCCTCGGCGGCGGCGACATCCGCGCGGCGGTTCGCTTCGGCGCGGATCTCGGCGAGCTGCGCGTTGGATTCCGCGACCTTTGCCGAGCTCGTGTTCTCGCCATCGACGGCGATCGCTTCCGCGCTGGCGACCTGGACACGCTGTTCCTGCTCGGCGCGTTTCTTGGCGGCGACCGTCTCGGCGAGTCGCTCGGCGATCGCGATCTCCTGGTTCCGCTTGGACTCGACCTCGCCCGTGACCGCCTGGGCTTCGAGCTCGGCGACCGCGATACGCTGCTGCTGCTCGGCGTTCTTCTGCCCCTGCTCGGCGAGCGCGCGTTCCTCGGCGACGCGGACATTCCGCTCGCGGACAGCGGTCGCTTCGCCGACGGCGCCCTCGCGCTCCTGCTGGGCGACCTCGACCTTGGCGCGGTTGATCGCTTCCGCGGCGGCGCGTTTACCGATCGCTTCGATGTAGCCGGACGAGTCCGTGATATCGCGGATGTTCACATTGATCAGCGTCAGCCCGATCTTGTTGATTTCCTCTGCGACATTCTCGTTGACGAGATTCATAAACTTCTCGCGGTCCTTGTTGATTTCCTCGATCGAGAGCGTCGCGATCACCAGACGCAGCTGCCCGAGGATGATGTCCTGGGCCTGCTCCTGGATCTGCCCCTGGGTCAGCCCGAGCAGACGCTCGGCGGCGTTGCTCATCAGCACCGGGCTCTTGGAGATGCCGACGGTGAAGGTCGAGGGCACATTAACACGGATGTTGTTCAGCGAGAGCGCGCCCTCGAGTGGGATCTCGATCACGAGTGGCTCGAGGGACATGTAGGCGTAGTCCTGGATCACGGGCCAGACAAACTTGCCGCCGCCGTGATAGCACTGGGCGGACGATTTGGAGCCCGTGCCCCAGATCACAAGGATCCGGTTCGACGGGCATCTCCGGTAGCGGCTCGCGAGGAACAACGCGACGAACAGGAACACGAACAGGGCGACAGCGATCGAGACGATCAGGAACATCCCGGTGTTCCCGGAATCCTCCGCCGCGAGTGTTAGTACTGGTTGCATGGAATCTCTCCTTCGGACGGTGTGTGGATGATTGGCTGTGCTTTGCGTGGCGTGCTCATTTGGGCGCAACCACGATGATGTTGCTCGCCTCGTCGGCGCGGACAACCCGCACGCGGGTGTGTGTCGCGATGGGCTCGTCGCCCTCCTGGATCGCGAAGTAGTTGTGCTGCGATTCGTTGATGACGAGGATGATCTCGCCCCTCCCGGCTCCGGCGGGCGGCACGGTGACATAGACCTCGCCGGTCAGCCCCACGGCTTGCTCGATGGACACATTCGTGTTGTTCTGCAGCTTGAGGAAGGACCTCAGCAGCCAGACCATCAGCCACGCGACCCCGACGCCGGCGAGCACAGCAATGACCGCGGCACCTGTGAACCCCAGGTTGAGGAAGCGGTACGCCGCGAGCCCGATCCAGCCGTACCCGAGACAGAACGCGGAGATGGACTGCAGGCTGAGCAGCCCGAACTCGGCGCCGGGATGGTCGGCTTCGAAATCGACATCGAGATCAAGATCGAGTGCACCGTCACCGCCCACCTCGCCCATGATGAGCTGGATGAGCAGGAACCCGGTCCCGAGCAGCGCGGGCGCGGTGAACCACGGCGCGAGATCGCCGATGAGTAGATCCATCATGGTGTGTCCTCCTGCGGGGACGGTTTCCCGAGAGGGACCGCGCAGGACGCCAGGGAGAGCGTTTGCGTGAGACCCGTCGGGTTTCCCCGTTCAGGATGTTCTTGGGAAATCCGCCCCGGTTCTTGCATGACCAGATGATATCACGCCGGGCAGGAACCCGTTGCATGATCCAGTCACGGTTTGGATTGACCCGCTCGCTCAGGCGGCGAAGCCGTAGCCGTCGTCGAAGTCATACCCGTCGTCGGTTAACGGGTCGTCGATCGCCCCCCACTCGTCGCGGGGGATATGGCGGTGATGGATGTGGATCACCCGACTGAGCTGCTTGGCGAAGAGCTCGGCGATCACGCTCAGCGTTCGGACATCCTCTTCCGCGAAGCCGCGTGAGCGATCACGGAAGAGCGCGAGCACGGCGAGGCACTCGTCTTCTTCTTCGCAGCCGACGACCATTGCCGTGGAATCCTCGAGCCAGTGCGCGTCCGGCCCGAGCACACGCTCCATGTCTCTGGAGCCCTCGAGCAGCGCAACGGTTGTCCGGTTCTCGAACGCCGGCGCGAGTGTGTCGGCGAGCTGGTCGAGCATGAGCTCCGCGGAGTCCTTGGGGACATCGTAGTTGACATACGCGCCGAGCGAGTAGTCACCCGAGCTGGTGGGGAGGAACACGGCGGCGTTTGTCGAGCCGACCTTCGCGAGTGTGAACTCAAGCAGCGTGCGGAGGAGCGATTCGATCTCCAGCTCCTGACGGAGCAGCGATTCGAGTTCTGATGCCATCTTCACTTCTCCGAACTGATCGCTGAGATCTTTGTAGGCGTCGACGAGATCGTTGCAGAGCCCGCCGATCTGGCCCGAGACTTCTTGGCGTGCGTCGTTGAGCTTGTGGCAGAGTTTCTTGAGCCGATCAACCCGCGCATCGCGCTGGCGAACGCGGTCGGCGCGTTTGCACGCCGCGATGAGTCGGCGGAGGATCTCCGCGGGCTTGTCCTTCATCGAGATCAGATCGCACGCGCCGCATCGCATCGCCCGGACAGCGTCGTCCGTATCTGCGGGCTTGCCCAGGATAACCGCGACAACCGTCGGGTGCATGGTCGTCAGCTCGTCGAGCAGATCGATCCCGTCCACACCCTCGAGCGCCTGCTCAACGATCAGCAGATCAAATCGTCCGGCGTTGACGAGTGCTCGTGCTTCCTTGGCGTTGTTCACGATGGTCAGCGATTCCACGCGTGCGTGGAGCATCGAACCGATCCGGCGTTGGATCGAGCCGCGTCCGGTGACGGCGAGCACACGCACCGCACGCGCGTCCGCCGCGTGATCAGTTGAAGCGTCCGGGTGGATCCCGTCCGTCTGTGCTGTGCTCTTCGGTCGTTGCCGTGCCATGTGTGCTCTTCGATCTTCCCTGTGGTGGTTCTTGTCTTATGCTGCGCGTCGCCGTCGGTGATTGATGGTGGCGAGGGTGATGGTGACCTCGCCGCCGCCGCCCGCGGATGCGGGCTGGTTCGAGATGGAGATCTCCGCGTCGTGGAGATCGAGGATGGACCGTGCGCGGGCGAGCCCGAGCCCGCTTCGGCGTCCGGCGCCCTGCTCGCTGAAGAACGGATCGAAGCCGTGCTTGAGCGATCTGGGCGAGAATCCGGGTCCGCGATCGGAGATCCGGATGATTAATCGGTCTTCGTCGGCGACCGGTTCAATGCAAACCGTCACAACACCGCCAGGATTTGCCTGGATCGCGTTGAGCATGCCCTCCGCGATCGCGGAGCTGAGCAGATCCCGATCGACATTGATCGGCGGGACCTCGCTGGGGATGTTGAGCTGGATCTTCGCCCGCTGCCCGATCTTCTTTGCACGCTCGCGCGCCGATTCCATCGCCTGTCGAACGACGAGGATCGGGTCCGTCGGCGTTTTCATGGGAACCGGGGGGCTCGAGAGCATGTGCAGACTTGTGATCAGATCGCTCAGCTGGTCCGCGCCGTTGGCGATGGACTGAGCGGCCTCGCGGTCACGCTGGGCACCGAGCCGTTCGAAGAGCTGCTGCGAGCGCCCCTTGATGACCGCGAGCGGGTTGTTCATCTCGTGGGCGGCACCGGACGCCATCTGCCCCAGACGGATCAGCGATTCCTTCTCCGCCATCTCGTCACGCATCGACGCGAGTGCCCGATTCGCGGCGGCAAGCTCCTCGCCCAGACGCTTGGACCGGTGGACACGCACCGCCTGGGCAAGCCCGTAAACCCAGGACCGGCGGACATATCCGAACGCTTTGGTCGAGACCAGGTTGCAGCCCATCGGGTCGGTGCCGGCCATGATGAGCAGACACGACGGGAGCTGGTTGGCGTTCGGCGCGTGGAGCTCATCAAGGCTCATCACGATCGGGGTGCCCGCGGAGCGTACATCGCTGAGCATGTCGGTGAGCCACTTAATCGAACTCAGCTCCATCATGATCGCGGCGTTCGCCTCGGCTAATCCACCGGGGCGTGCAATCCCCGTCCCGGTGTCCGGCGGGGCGACCTCTTCTGGGCCGTCGACGATCTTGCCGTGATCGAAGACATAGACACGCCAGGGGTCCTTTGTCGAGTGCTGGAGGATCGCGGTGATCCGTGGCGCGCCAACCATCTCCCCCATCGCGTGGACGATCGAGGACAGCAGCTCGTCAGGCGTGGCTTCGATCTCGGTGTGGGTGTAGAAGTCACCCAGCACGGACAGCAGCGTGCCTGAGCGGGCGGCGGAGCTCGCCTTTTCCTGCAGCGACGCGTTGATCTCGACGAGTCGACGGTTGGCCTGGGTAACGGAAGAGAGCAGGAGGTCGCCCTCGGTGTGCTCCCCCACGCCGAGCACGCGCGAGCGTGCGGCGACCGCCTCGACGATCTTGGGCGCGAGCGGACCGATTTTGTCTGTGTTGATCTCCATCTCGCTGGCGAGCTCGATCGTGTTGAGCCCGATCCCGAACTCGCAGGGCCAGCCGAGGTGCAGATCGCGTGCGATCGCTTCCGCGAGGGTGATCACGCCGACGAGCGAAGTCGCTGCGTCCTCGGGGAGCGATGGGCTGGGCTGCGAGTGCAGCCAGATCGCGTCGCGGATGGACTCGGGGAGCTTCCAGTGTTCCGCGAGGCGTTTCCCCGCGGTGTAATGATCGATGCCGATGGTTGTGTGCTCCGCGATGCACACCGCGCAGCGTCTGGACTGGGCGAGCCGGAGCGTTTTTTCATAGACCTTGGGGAGCACGAGCTGGAGCGCGAGTTTCCCGACATCGTGGAGCAACCCCCCGAGATACGCTTCTTCGGGCGCGACGCCGAGATCCGGGAACGACTTGGCGATCTGCTCGGCGGCGCACGCGACGGCGATCGAATGGATCCAGAACCCGGATCGATCGAAGATCCCGGTATCGCGGAGCTCGGCGTGCGCCTCGAGTTGCTCATAGACATACACGCTGAGCACGGCGGCCTGGACGGTCTCGAGCCCGAGCATGATCACGGCACGCCGGACGGTCGTGATCCGATCACCCAGACCTTTGTCGCTCGTTTTGCAGAGCGCGAGGATCGTGGCGCTCAACGCGGGATCGGTCTCGATGAGCGCGATCGCCTCGTCGAGATCGAACTCTTCTTCGGAGCCGATCGCGAGCAGCCTGGTCGCGACGGCCGGGAGCGTGGGCAGACGGTCCACGCCGGCGAGGATCATCTCGACCTGACGGGGACTCACCTCCGTCATCTCCGCGAGCTCTTGTGCAGCGTTTTGCATCCGCGTCCTCTGCTCCGATCAGCCGGCCTTTGTGGTTTCCATCGCGAGCAGCGACTCGATCCGCGCGATCATCTCGTTGAGATCGAACGGTTTTTTCAGAAAATCATTCGCGCCGGCGTTGCGGAGACCCTCGACCTCGTGGCGCTCGACGACGCCGGAGACACAGAGGATCTGCGTCTCCGCGTGCGCCTTGGAGTTGCGGACACGCTGGCAGACGACATTGCCGTTGATGTCCGGGAGCATGTAGTCCAGCACGATCAGATGCGGCTTGAAGCGCTCGGTCTCCATCCCCGCGTCGTATCCGGTGCCCGCGGTAACGACATCGAACCGCCCATCGGACTCGAGGACATCGCGGATGAGCGCAACGATCTCGCGGTCGTCGTCGACGACGAGCACCCGCTTTTTCGAACCCTCGATGGATTCGAGCGGGATGTCGTTGGCGCGCATGAACTTGATGAGTTCCTCGCGTGGGATGCGCCGGAAGCGTGATCCGGGCACGCGGAAGCCGTTGAGCCGGCCCGAGTCGAAGCAGCGGATAATGGTCTGCTGGCTGACCTTGCAGA
>JAGQOC010000217.1 GCA_020427745.1 Phycisphaerales bacterium
CCCCGGCATCGCGACGATCTACGAGTCGGGAAGAGCAACTATCGACGGGATGAGGCGTCCGTACTTCGCGATGGAGTTCGTCGATGGGCACCCGTTGGATGTTTACGCCGAGCGACTCACGCTGCGGGAGCGTGTCCGGATGATCGCGGATATCTGTGATGCGATCGAGCACGCGCATCTTCGTGGTGTATTGCATCGTGATCTGAAGCCTGCGAACATCATCGTCGGTGACGATCATCGCGCTCGCGTGCTCGACTTCGGGGTCGCGACGAGCGTGGATACGGAGCAGCGTGCATCGGAGCTTGTCGGCACGGTGCCTTACATGAGCCCGGAGCAGCTCAGCTCCGATCCGGATGTCGATTGTCGGTCGGATATCTATGCACTCGGCGTTGTGCTTTGCGAGATCCTGACGGGCGAGCGTCCGCACGATCTCTCGGGGATGACCATCGATGAAGCGTTGGAGCGGGTGCTCATGCCGCCGCGGATGAACACGGGCCTGCTCGGTGGGGAGCTCGAGATGATCGTCCGAAAGGCGATCGCACCTGCGAAGGAGGATCGCTACGGCTCTGCTTCGATGCTTGCTGCGGATCTCCGGCGTTATCTGGGGCGTTTCCCCGTGCTCGCGGTGGGTGGGGGAGCCGTCTATCGAGCACGCAAGTATGTCCAGCGCAATCGTGTGCCGGTGCTGCTCGGGACGCTCGCGGGTGTTCTCGCGATCGGCGGGGTGGTCGGGGTGAGCTACCAGGCGGCTCGGGCGACAAGGGGATGGCATCGGGCGGAGGAAGAGACCGCGCGTGCCGAGTCCGCGCTCGAGCAAGCGATCGCACGCCATCGCTGGGCCGATTCGATGAACCATTTCATGATCGACATGCTTGTTTCCGCGGATCCCGAGTCCACACTGGGTGAGCAGGTCACAGTGGTCGAGATGCTCGATACCGCTTCGAGCACGCTCGAGTCCGAGCCCGTCGAGTACCCCGAGACGGTCGCCGGGATCCGCATGGCGATGGCGAACACCTATCGCGGTCTCGGACGGTTGGACGATGCGCTGCACCACGCGCGGAGCATGGTGGAACTCTGCACAACGAGACTCGGCGCGGGCCACCCGATGACCGCTGATGCGAGGAGAACACTCGCGTTGATCCTCTTCGAGTTCGCTGAGTTCGACGAGGCGAAGGAAAACCTAGACGCTGCGTCGTCGGTGATCGTGGAGCTCAATGATCCGGTCGAGTCCGCGAAGCTGAAGGCGGAGTACGCCCGGGTCGCTCATGGGTCGGGTGATCATTCAAGAGCGCTCGAGCTCTGGACGCAGAGCGAACGGGAGCTCGCGGATCTCCTCGGCACATTCCATAAGGAGACGCTGGTTGTCATGCACAACCGAGGAATGGCGCTCAAGGATCTCGGGAGGCTCAGCGAGAGCGAGGCGGTCATGCGTGAGGTCCTTGCACGCCGACTGGAGGCGTTTGGTCCCGATCACCCCCAGACGCTCGTCGCGGAGGATGTGCTCGCTGGCGTGATCCAGAAGCAGGGGCGGGACGCCGAGGCGTCGGTCATGCTCCGCGAGGTCGTCGAACGCAGGCGTCGCGTCCTGGGCGACGATCATATCTCGACGCTCGTCTCCATGGGCAATCTCGGCGTGACCCTGATCCGGCTGGGCGAGCTCGATGAAGCCGAGCTGCTGACACGCGAAGCGTACGATGGGCACCTCGCACGCTTCGGCGAAGAGAACGCGAGAACGCAGATCCTGCTCGGGAATTTCGCGTACCTTCTTGAGGATCGCGGACAGATCGAGGAAGCGGCGGAGCTGTACCGGAAGTCGATCGACATCCGCAGACGCTCGGCGGGCGGGCTGGACCCGGAGACTTGGGCGACGATGAACAACCTCGCGATGCTGCTGATGTCCAGCGGCAAGCCGGAAGAGGCCGGGCCGCTCTTTGACGAGCTGCTCGCGATGTGCGATTCATCGCTGCCCGCGGATCATTACTACACCGCCTTGTTCCGCAACAACCAAGGAGAGTGTTTGACCATGCTCGGCAAATACGCCGAGGCCCGATCCGCCCTGCTCCGCAGCCACCCGGTCCTTGTGCGGACATTCGGCGAAGAGCACACACGAACCACAAAGAGCCAATCCAGAATCGATCGGCTCAACGAACTCGACCCGCAACCCGAGCGGTAGCGATCAGCTTCGGCGAACCAACTCGATCGAGCTGACGGTCGCGTCGTCCTCGATCGCCCGTTTGCCGGCGTGGGCGAGAAGGGCCTTAAAAACATGGTCGACATCGGATCCGGAATCATCAGAACGCGAGATGATTGAGCGGAGCTTTTCTGCGCCGAACTCGTTCCCGTCTTCGTCGTGCTGCTCCGTGATGCCGTCGGTGTACAGGATCAACCGATCGCCCCGCGAGAGTGTGCGCGACTGAGCGGTGAATGTCGCCGCGGGACCAATCCCGATCGGAACATCAGACGCTTGCTTTGGCGAGTAGAGATCGCTGCCCGATCGATGGATCCAGTGCCCGTGCCCCGCGTCGACGATTGTCATCACGCCGTTCGGGTTGAGATGAGCAACCACGAGCGAGACGAAGCGGCCGGCGGTCGCTTTCTCCGCGATAAACCGGTTTGTTGCGGTTACCGACTCGGCCGTGTCGGCGCCGGAGCGGAGCAGGGCGACAAGGTGAGCGTGGACGAGTGTGCTGAGGATGGAAGCGCCGAGCCCGTGCCCGGTCGCGTCGCCGAAGAGCACATGGAGCGAGCCGTCTTGGTGTGGCACCGTATCGAAGAAGTCCGCGGAGACGAACATCCCCGCGACAGATCGGTACGCGGAGCGGAACTCCGGGGACGGTGACGAAGAGGGGGCGGTGAGCATCGCACGCAGTTCTTTCGCGTGCTCGAACTCGATCCGCATCGCCTGCTGGCGGTGCGCGAGTTCCGCGTGCGCCCGATGTGTCAGGGCGTATGCGCACAGCGAAGCGATATCTTCACAGTATCCGACGGCGTCCTCGACGCCGGCGTTTGCACCGGGTGAATCGAGGTACAGCAGCGATTCCACAACGCCGTCGCGTAGGATCGGAACGCACAACGCCGCCATGATCGAGTGCTCCATAAGTGATCGCGAATGATCGATTGTGGCGTTGGTGTCCGGGGCGGAATAGCGAGCGGTGAGACCGTCGAGCGCCCGCGAGACAAGCTTGCTTGATGCGTGTAGCTCTGCGGAGGGCAGCCTGTCGGTGATCCCCGATGGGGTTCTCCGCAGACCGACAAGGAACGACGGGGGTTCGGTCGCGTTGGTGGGGGCGAGGAGCACCGCGCCGCGTTTGAAACCGGTCCCGGCGAGCGCGGCCTCGATTGTGCAGCACGCGATCTCCTCCTTTGAGTCTGCGTTCCCGATCGCGGCGAGATACCCGCCGAGCGCGTCGAGCCTGCGCGAGCTCAACTCCTCGGCATGAACTACACCCGATTCATGACGAGAGAAGTCGATTGTCTGGGTGATCGTCTCGTCGTCCTTGACGCGAAAACTCCACGGACCGATCTCGATCGTGTCGCCCTTGCGGATCTCCGCAGGCTCATCTTGCTCAAGACGCTGTCGATTGAGGAGCGTCCCCGTCGTGGAACCCTGGTCGACGAGATACCACAACCCCTGACGGATCAGGATCGTTGCGTGGCGTCGAGAGACGGATGGATCAGGGAGGCAGATGTCCGATTCCACGGCACGCCCGATGCGTGTGTCGCGATCGATTGTATATTCTTCCTGAACGATCGGGTCGTTCGGGCCCTGGGTGCGTGCGATGCTGAGCGATCCGTGCATGGGCAACAATAGCCCCGCGGAGAATCAGACCGTGTGTTTGTGCCGAGGAACCCGAGCGATGAGCGTTCGTTCAGGGGCAGCCCGCGTTGAACAGATCGAGAAATGCGAAGACATCGAAGATATCCAGCACGCCGTCGCTGTTGAAGTCCGCATCGGGATGCCCCGCGTTGAACAGATCGAGGAACACGAAGACATCGAAGATGTCCAGCACACCGTCGCCCGTCAGATCGGCGTCGCAGAGTGTGATCTCCTGCAGCTCGAACGCGCCCATATCAACAATCGGGTACCCGCCCGCGCCCGTGTCGACCGTTCCCGGGTCATCGATGAGCCGTGGATTTCCTGAGAGATCGCCCGACAGCCCGCCGGGAAGGAACGCGTTGTTCCCCGCATCCGCTGCGGGGGATCCGGATTGCAGATGATGATCCCCGAGTTCGCCGGTCAGCCAGCCGAACCCTGAGGAGATCGGGGTGGGGGCGACAAACATCGGGTCGAGCTCGTTGCTCCCCGGGAAGTTGTTGGGGTTTGGTGGATCCTCGCCCAGTGCGGGCGTCAGCAGCCCCTCTACACAGCTGTACTCGACCGATGCGTTGAACTCGATCTGCATGCGTGAGAGCGGCAGCGGATCCTCCCCGCAGCACGGCTGCGGTGATCGGTTGTCCCAGAGCACCGAGTTGCGGATCGTTCCATTGCAGACCACGCCGCCCCCGGAGTCCGCGCTCCAGTTGGACGCGATCGTGCACTGGACAATGTCCGCGATGGCGAAGCTGTTGACAAACAACGCGCCGCCCCAGCCGCTGTAGACATCGGGGACATCGCTCGGGCAGTCGAAACCGCCGCAGGTCGACGCACCGACCGCACGATTCGCGACAAAGAGCGATTGGACGATCTGGATATCCCCGGCGCTGTAGATCCCCGCGCCGAGGTTGGAATAGTTGGTGATGAACGAGCAGTTCTGGATCAGCGTGTCGTCACCGAGCACCGCGATCGCGCCGCCGACCACGGCGTTCCCGAAGGTCCCGTTGTGCCAGCCGTAGTTGGATGTAAAATCAGAGTCGAGGACACTGAGCACCACGCCTTCTCCGGCGAAGATCCCCGCGCCGTTTCCGGTTGCCCAGTGACCCTGACGAACGGAGTTGTTGTTGAAGACGCAACCGCTGACGAGCAGTGCTTGCGTTTGTCCGGGTTGGGTGATGATGGCGTAGATCCCGCCCCCCTCGCCCGAGCGGACGGATTGGTTGCCGAGGAAATCGCAATCGAGGAACTCCGGGCTGCCGTCCTGGACATAAACACCAGATCCGATGCGTGTGCTGTTCTGGGTAAACACACAGCCGACAACGGTGGGGCTCGAATCGCTCAGCAGCATCCCACCTCCAGCGCCGCCCACGCCGCCGATACCTGTGTCGCCACCCGTGCCGCCGGCAATGGTGAATCCATCGATGAGCGTGCCCGGCCCAAGACCATTGCCCTCGAGCACATGAAGCACCGCGGGGTCGCCCGCGGCGCTGAGCGTGGTGAGGTGCGCCGTCGGATCGCGTTGCTCGAGCAATGTCTCGTTCCCGGCGAACCCGCCGTAGATCTCCACGCCGTCTACGAGCAGATACGCGGAATCCGAACTCCCCGCCGCGGGGACAAGCGGCTGGTAGAGCCCCTTGCGGACCCAGAGCTGGTCACCAGGTTGTGCCGCGTCGATCGCCACCTGGAGATCACTGAATGCGGTTCCCCACGATAACCCATCGCCCCCGTTCCCGCCGCCGTCGACATACAGAACATCCGCGGAGGCGAGACCGGCAAACCCGCCGGCGATCGCCAGCATCAATACAGAACAGTTCATGGGGTCACTCCAGCAGGGTCAGG
>JAGQOC010000218.1 GCA_020427745.1 Phycisphaerales bacterium
GGTCAAGGCGCCCGTGTTCCCGTTCCAGAAGTTCCCTGGTGTGGACTTTGTGCTCGGCCCGGAGATGCGATCAACGGGCGAGGTGATGGGCATCGATGTCTCGCTGCCCAACGCGTACCTCAAGGCGATGCTCGGCGCGGGGGTCAAGCTCCCGAGCGAGGGCGGCGTGTTTGTCTCTGTACGCCAGGAAGACCGGATGAAGATTGTCTCGGTCGTGCGTTCGCTCATGGCGATGGGGTTCAAGGTCTTTACGACCGCGGGGACGGGGGAGCAGCTCGCCAAGCATGGGCTGCGCCCGAAGATCCTCCAGAAGATCCAGGCGGGCGCCCGCCCCAATGTGATCGACCTGATGCAGAACAACGAGATCCAGCTCGTCATCAACACCCCCACCCGGACCGGTTGGCAGACGGACGAGGGGCGCATCCGCGCGACGGCCGTGCGCCTCGGGATCCCGATGATCACAACGACCACCGCGGCTCAGCAGGTTGTCTGGTCCATCGAAGCGATCAAGGCAGGGTTCTGGGATGTGGTGGCGCTGCAGGATCTTGTTGAGACACCGATGCCGCAGCCCGCGCACTAGAAGTTCGAGGCGGTGAATGCCGTCCCGACTGTTTCGCGATCCCATGTGTGTGCGGGACCCTGCTTGGATTCGTAGAAATCCCAGAGTTCGAACCAGTAGCTGCGGAACTTGTGCGCACCAAACGGTTCGTAGTGCTTGGCGAGTTTTTTCATGATCGCGCTGTCCGTGCCAGTCATCGCGAGAACGCTCTTGGCGTGGCGCAGGGATTCGGTGTCCAGCGCGAGGCGTGAGTAACGCCCGAGCAGCTGCATGATGTTCCCCGCGGCGTACGGGCCGATCCCGGGGAGCGAGACGAGGAACTTGAAGACATCGTCATCGTGCGTGCCGGGATCCTCGAGCCACACCGGATCGATCTCGCCCTTGTGATAGAGCTTGGCAAGATCAACAATCCGTTGATCGCGGTACCCGACCCGGCACCGCCCGCGGAGCGTGCCGACGCGCGTGCGGGCGAGTTTTTTCGCGCTCGGGAACCCGCGCACACCGGACGCTGATTGTCTGCCGCAGACCTCGCAGAGACGCCGGTTCATGTTGATCGTGCTCGGCCAGGTGACATTGCAGCTCGTGACGGTTTTGATGATGTCCTCGAACACATCGGGCGAGCGGAACAGTCTCGCTCGCCCGGATTTCTTCCAACGCGGATCGAGCGTGTGGAACGCGACGATCTCGTCGGCGTGGGTATCCAGCGAGAACATCCGGGCGATCTGGGCGCGGGCCTCGGATTGCTCGCTCCGATCAAGTGTCCGATCGAAGCGAGCGCGGAGGGCGCCCGTCGGCTGCTGATTGATTTTCACCGCTGCCGGCCCCGCATCGAACTCGAGCACGCGAGCGAAGGTCTGCGAATCGACGAGCCAGTGGTTGGGCGCGAGGAGGAAGTAGCCGTAGGAGCAGACATCGCGTGCAAGATCAAAGTCGCTCGGCGTCTGGATGCTCAGCGTGGTGCCCATGGACAAACAGTATTGCACCCGGACCCGATTTTTCTCCGAACCCTTGCACCCCGATCGAGCGTATCGCCGATAGTATCCGACGGATCGTGCGCACCGGACGATCTTTCTCATCCACACACGGAGCCCATGCATGCAAAGAATCCTGATCGCCCTGTGCACCCTGGTCGTCTGCTCCCCGCTCGCGTTCGGCGATGACGAGTTCGACGCCCGCGACTCGATCGTGCAGATCTTCGCGACCTATCGCGGACCCGACTTCGAGCGTCCGTGGACCAAGCAGTCGCCCGAGGAGTTCAGCGGGACCGGGTTCGTGATCGAGGGCAACCGGATCCTGACCAACGCGCATGTCGTTGAGCAGACCTCTCAGATCTTTGTGCAGCCGCCCAACTCCGCGGACAAACTCCGGGCGCAGGTCGTCGGGATCTCCCAGGCGATGGACCTCGCGGTGATCGAGCTCAAGAAAGATTCGGAGCGTGATGAGTTCCATGCCAACCACCCGCCGCTCGCCCTCGCGCAGAAGCTCCCCAAGATCGGCGCAACTGTGCAGGCGATCGGCTACCCCATGGGCGGCGAGCAGGTTTCCATTACCGAGGGCGTTGT
>JAGQOC010000219.1 GCA_020427745.1 Phycisphaerales bacterium
TGCTCCTGTGCTCGGCATCGGGTTCATCCTATCGCTCGTTATCGGCACAATCCGCCGCCGACTTCGCTTCTCACTCCTCATCTCGTGCCCCCGGAATCGAAACAACCGCCCGAACCGCGCGGTGGTCCGACCCCGGACCCCGGATGGTTCGCCACGAACGCGCGACCACGCCCGGCGGGCACCATACATCATCGATCGCGATCCGCCCGAACCCCAGCGACGCGGGATAACTCCCCCAACGCCCGATGATCGGTTTGCTCCGCACCAAAGGGACGCCCCGCCGAAGTATCCGATCACGAACACTCCCGGGCGGTGCGTTCAGGTCCGCCCCCAAAGCCACCGTGTATCCCTCCTGGAGGAGCTGGTCGATCCGGCCAACAACCCGCCGAACCGAGCCATTCCCTTCCGCCCAGCGCCCCGGGTTCCTCGGCGAGTGCGGGTGGGCCGCAACAACGACAAACTCCCCGCCCAACTCCTCCGGGCGATGAACAAGGCACACCAGACCGTCCGGGTTCGCCAGCGGCTCATTCTCAAACCGTGTGATTGCCCATCGACTCAGGACAAGAATTCGCGCGTTCTCTCCCTCACCCACACGCTCGAGCACCCCCGGGTACACGGTGTCCGCCGCGTGTGATCGCGTAACACTTATATAGAAATCCCACACGGGCTCAAGAACCACCACGATATCCGCCTCAAGTTCGAGCACGAACGGCAACACCTGCCCGCGGGCCTTGTTCCCCATGTCCGCGTTGAAGACAACCAGTGTGACATCGCCCGGCCTCTTCTCTATCTCCGCCGGGAGCCAGAGCGTCCGTGACGCGACCATCGGCCAGGCACACGCGATCAGCACGAGCAGCGACGCGATCGGGATCAATCTCCGCCGGGGTACCGAGAGCACCACGAGCAGCAGGAACGATACCAACCAGAGCCACCAGTACACCGACACGAAGATGTCCATGACCCACAGCGAACCGGAACCCGCCCAAAGCGACACCAACCCGATCGGCGGCAACACACAACATGCCAGACGCAGCACGCGCCGTGTGGTTCTTCTTGCTGGATGAGCCGTTGCCGGAGTCATGAGGCAGGCAGCAGCACCGCCCGGCGAGCCACCCTCCGCACCCGTCCCGGGAGCACGCCAAGGGACTCACTGAGCAGGTTCCGCAGTGTGAACCGAGAGACCAGCGCGAACAGCAACGCAAACGCGCCGCCGCCGAGGACCATCAGCACCGCCGCCGATACACGGGTCTGCTCGTCCGGTGTGGGGACAAGCGATTTCACCCAGAGCACCACCAACAGGCAACCGATCCCCACGATCCAAGAGGGCAGGAACCCGCCGACGCATTTCCACCACGAGATATTCATCTTCTCGCATCCGATCACGCCGGCTACGACAATCGAGACCGCGTAGCCCGCGCCGACACTCGCGGAGAACTCCCAGGGCTCGGACAGCCAGAGACCGCCCGCGAGCGAGAACGCGGCGATTATCGCCGCCTGGATCCACAGCAACCACGCATTGAGCTTGTAGTTGCTCTGAGCGAGCAGCGCCGGCTCGATCACGCTCTGCAGCATCCGGAACGGGATGAAGACACACATCCACTGGATCGCGGGGATCGCCTCCTCCCACTTTGAGCCCCAGAACAGGTGCTCAACCTCCGGTGCAATTGTTGCGACCCCGAACGCGGCACCGCTCGACGAGAACGCGAGCATCCGCACCGTGCGTACAACCGCGTTGTTCTGACGCTCGCGCGAGGCGTTCAGGCTGCTCAACGCGGGGAGGAGCACATCCTGAAGATTCACCGCGAGGATCAGGTTGATCTGCAGAACCAGCTGCGACGCGAAGTAATACACACCCAGGACCGCCGCGGGCACATAGTACCCAACGATCGCGTAGGGTCCCTGGTTGACAACCGCGAGAGCAAGCGTCGAGACAAGCATCCACACGCTGACCCCGAAGAGCTTGGGCCACAGGCGGAGCCTGGGCGTCCGCAGCAGGTTCAGCCGCCCGCACATCCACAGACCGAGCGCCCACTCCGCAACCGAGATGACCACGAACGGCCATGCGAAACTCATCGCGCCGAACCCGAGCAACGCAAACACAATCATCGAGAGGTTCCGCAAGATCACGACCGTTGAGCGGAACCGCGCGAGCTTGCTGTAACGCAGTTCCGCGGCGAGCTTCGCGCGATACATCGTCCCGTGCGTTGAGATAAGCGTCCCCAGCGCGATCACCATGAGCATCGGGACCAGATCGGGCTGGTCGTAGAACCGCGCGGCCAAGGGAGCAATCCCGATCATAATCAACGCAGAAACCACATTGAAACACAACGCCATCCAGAACACCGGGCAGATCAGCTTGTCAAACCGACGGACGCCCTTCTGGACGAGCACCTTGCGGGCGCCGCCGTCGCGGATCACCTGGACAACCACGGTGACGCTCACCGCGAGCGCGTAGACGCCGAAGTCCTCCTTGAGCAGCAGGATCCCCAACACGATCTGGGCGACAAAGCTCGCGCCCTTGGCGACGATCGTCGCCAGCAGCATCCAGATCAGGCCGTGACCGACGGCGTGCCCGAGCGATTTGACATGAGGAGCGTTGGACGACAAATCGGGTCTCCGAGAATGGAGGAGATCCGCACACTACGCGGACCGATGCCGCACGGTTCACACCCGCCTGCGGGAACATGATTATCGGCGTCCCAGCCCCCGGGCATCGACCGCATCGTCCGCACGGGCCAATTTCATCCCCGCGGCACGCAAAAAGAAAGGCGGGCGCCCGTGTGGACGCCCGCCGACTGGTTCTCGTTATCCGGCCCGCGGATCAGTCCGCCTGCCCGAGGGTGAAGAACATGTGCGAGCCGCCGCCCATGTCGCTGACATTGTAGATGTAGTCCGCGTCCAGCGCCTTCTCGATGCGGAGCGAGACCTCCTGGAGATGTGCACGGGTGTACGCGTCCAACTTGCCCGCGGACTCGAGCACCTTGTCGGCCTTGTCCTTGATGGCGCGGAGATGCATCGCCGAGAGCGACCGCACCGGTTTCTGGGCCGCGCTGAACCCGTCAGATGCCATGGAGAGATCGATCATGCGATCGAGATGCTCCATCTGCAGATTCCGGCGAAGCGAGCTGATCATGGGGCTCTTGTCCGAATACTTCTTGCTCGGCGCCTCGTCGATCTCCGACCATGCGCCCTCGGTCACCGCGTCGAGCAACTCGGCGAGCGTGAACACATCCTGCCCGTCCTGGACGAACATCTGGTAGTCGTACACACGCTGGAGCGTCGACGGATTGAGCAGCATCGTGAGGGCCGATGCCTGCAGCCCGAGGATCCGGTCATGGATCGGCATCGCGGGATCCGCGAGCACATCGTTGCCCATATCCCACCACTTGTCGCTCGTGATGTGGGTCAGCAGCTCGGGCGAGAGCCCGTACGCGTCGTCGTTGAATGTGTTGTCGATGACGAACTGCATTGCTTGACGCTGACGCTCGGCCTCGACCGCCTGGATCGGTGCGCGATCGCCGGGGTCACCCTTCTTGTCGCGGTAGACATACGCCGAGCCCACCCAGTTGGCCATCATCGAGACCACCTGCGTCTGCTGGCTCAGCGAGATCAGGTACCCGCGACGGGCACGCGACCAGCTGTCGCCGTCCTTGACGAACTTGTCCAAGAGGTTCGCGCGGATGTGCTTGGCGAACGCGACCTGGTTCTCCGCGAAGGTCAGCGGGTCCGAGCCCATGTCGTAGCGGCGAACGGTCGGGTCCGGGCCGAAGGCGTCCTCGTCGGTGCCGTACTGGTGGTCCGGGTCCGAGGATTCCGCGAGCAGCTTCTCCAGATCGCCCGAGCCGTAGCCGTACTCGATCGCCCAGTAATCGTACGGGCCGATCCCGTCGGCGCTGTACTTGCCCTGCGCCTCGCCGAACCCGGGCATCCGGATATTGATCCCGGTGTAGTCCATCACGGTCGTCGACCACGAGCCCTCGTGCTTGCCCGAGTTGATCTCGTCGAACGAGTATCGGCTCGAGCCCTTGAAGTTGTGACGCAGCCCGAGCGT
>JAGQOC010000220.1 GCA_020427745.1 Phycisphaerales bacterium
CGTCGTTCACCCCATCCCCGACCATCACGACTGTCCGCCCGGGGTCTTCGGTCTTGAGCATCCTGACCATGCGTGTCTTCCCCTCAGGCGAGACACCACCCTCCGCGGTCTCGATGCCCACCTCGGACGCAACCTTGGCGACGATCCGCTCGTCATCACCCGAGCACACCCGCAGGTCCCAGCCCAGATCTTTGAGTTCCAACACCGAATCCGCAACACCCGCACGCACCCGATCGCCGATCGCGAGCACACACGACCCGACACCCGCGGCGTGCACACCGATCGGGGTGTGCCCCGTGTCGGTCATCTCCGCGATGTCCTTCTCGAAGCTCTCCTCGACGCCCGCGAACGCCGGCGAGCCGACGCGGACTTGTACTCCATCCACAATGCCCTCGATCCCGCGCCCGATGGTCTGGTCGATTGATTCGCCTTGCAGGTCCGACGGGTACGCGTCACAGATTGCGCGGGCGATCGGGTGGTTGCTCGATCGCTCGATCACACCCGCGAGTTGAGCGGCACGCTCGTCGCCGACCACGCGGACGACACGCATCGATCCTTCGGTGATCGTGCCGGTTTTGTCGAGGATCATCGTTCCGGGTTTGCTGATCTGCTCGATCGCGCTCGCGGATTTGACGAGCATCCCCGATCTTGCCGCCCGCCCCATCGCGACGGACATCGCCATAGGCGTCGCGAGCCCGAGCGCGCACGGGCAGGTCACAATCAGCAGCGCGGTCGCGTGCTCGATCCCGGTGCCGATGCCCGATCGCACCGCCCAGAACGCGAAAGTCGCGATCGCCAGCGAGATCACAACGACCACGAACCGGCCCGCGACACGATCGGCGAACTGCACAATCGGCGAGCGCTCGCTCGACGCCCTGGCGATCAGCGACATCAGCTTGCCGACACGCGTCGACTCCCCCACCGCCGAGACCCGCACGCGGATCGGGGTCCGGAGATTCGTCGCCCCCGCGGGGACCTCATCGCCGACACAAACCTCGACCGGGCGTGACTCCCCGGTCAGCAGAGCGAGATCGAGATCAGTCTGTCCATCTACCACCTCGCCGTCCGCGGCGATCGATTCGCCCGCGCCCACCGCGATCACCATCCCGGGCTCGACCGTCTCGATCGGCACGCGACGCTCGTTGCCTTCGCCATCAACAACCGTCGCGCTTGTGGGCGTCAGGGTGAGCATGAGCTCAACGCTGTCCGACGCCGATCGCTGCTGACGGTGCTGGATCCATCGCCCGACGAGCAGCAGGAACACCAGCACCCCGAGCGAATCGAAGTAGATCTCCCCCGTGCCGCGGACCGTGTTCACTACACCCCACACACCCCCCGCGAGGAGGGCGAGCGCGATCGGGAGGTCAAGATGAGCCGTGCGTGTGCGGAGCGCCGCGATCGCGCCGCGGAAGAACAAACGACCTGGCCAGAGCAACGCGACAAGCCCCAGCCCCATCGAGTACCAACGAAGCGTGGTCTGCCAGAACGGCGACATCCCCGAATACGAACCCTGGTAGAGCGCCACCGCGAGCAGCATAATGTTCCCCGCGAGCGCCCCGGCGACGGCGACACGGATCAGGAACCGGCGGTCTTCCTTCAGTCTTGCCTCGCGTGCGTCACGCCCCCGCGCGGGGTGCACGGCGTAGCCGAGCCGATCCAGACTCTGGGCAACCTGCGAGAGCTTGATCCGCTCGGGTTTGTAACGCACGCACACCGTCCGCCGGCGGATGTGCGCCCTCGACTCGACCACGCCCTCGGCGACCCTCGGCAGGCGCTCGATCAGCCACACACACGCGGCACAGTGCATCCCCTCGAGCAGCAGTTCCGCCTCGACCTCGCCGCCCGGGGCCGGGCGTGTAATCGCCTTCTGGAAAACAGGATCGTCGAGCTCCTCATAGGCCCCACCGGTCGTGGTTGCCGGGATGGGCCCCGAATCGACGGCCTCCTTCACCGAGTAGTACCCGCCGAGCCCCGCGCCCTGGAGCACACTGTAGACGGTCTTGCACCCGTTGCAGCAGAACTGGTGCTCCGCGCCCGCTTCGATCAATCCCTGCGGAACATCGAGCCCGCAATGTGCGCACGCGGTCTTCGTCCGGGTTTGTTCGGTCTCGGGCATCGCTGGAACAACTCTACGACCGCCGGCGAGCGAGGGCATTCTCAATCCTCACACAGCGGGCAGTGCCCGTCGGGTGATGCTGGGATCACCACCTCGTTATTGACCGGGGCACCGATCGCCTCGCGCGACATGAGCGGCGCGTTGAGGCGTCCCATCGCGGTGTAGACGCCGACGACCACAATCAGCAACGCCGTGATCATCGGCATCTTCGCGTGCAGCGGGCCGCTGATCATCTGCATCCCCGTGCCCAGCGAGACCATCACCGGGAGCGTCCCGACCCAGAACGCGAGCATCGTTGCGCCGCCCCAGACCGGGCTGCCTGTTCCCGCCGCGACGAACGCAAAGAGATACAGCCACCCGCACGGGAGCAGCGTCGTCAGCAGACCGATCATCACCGCCCGACGCATCGGGGAGAGCCCGAACGCGGCACGCTGCGAACGCTCGACAAACCTCTGCAGAAACAGTGGGATCTTCAGGCGTTTGATCTGCACGCCGCTCAGCCGCAGAATCGTGACAACGCCGAAGAGGATCATCACGGACCCCGCGAGCACCGCCGCGGCTCTTGAGACACCGACAAACCCGCCCGTGAAATCCAGCGCCGCTCCGATCGATCCCGCGATCACGCCGAGGATCGTGTAGGTCACCATCCGCCCGCCGTGATACCCCATCTGCAGCCGGGCCTTGGTCTTCGCGTCGGTCTGCCCATCGGCGCCGATCGCGAAGAGCATCAGCCCGCCGCACATCCCCGCGCAGTGCAGACTCCCGAGGAGGCTCGCGACGAGCACCGAACCGACCGCGACAAGCATCGGGTCCATCGCATCACCCACCAATCTCAACAAGCTCGTGGATCACCGCGTCCTCGCCATTCGCACGAACAACGAAGTGAAAGTCCCAGAGCCCCATATTGCGGACAACGACCGACGCCTCGTACGCGCCGTCCGTTGTCGGCACCAGCACGAGCTCCGCGGCGTCCGTCGAGTAGGCCCGGTGGTAGCACTTCATCCGGATGACCGCGTGCTCGACCGGCGCGCCTTCGCGATCGAGCAGACGCACGCGCACCACCCGCTGCGGCGGCACGCCGACGGGCTCACTGATCTCTGTCGTGATTGTCCAGCCGAGCTCATCAGCACGCAGACGCTCGGCGTGCTCGCTGTCCCAATCGAGCGATTTGGCGTAGTACCCCGCGTCGATCGGTTTGGCGCCCGGACCGGACGCGACGATCGCCGTCCCGATCACGATCGACGCCTGCGTGACAAACAGCACAACGAGCATGATCGGCCAGTGCTTCCCGCTCGCGAGATACCGCTTGAGCCATGAATCGGTGGTCTGCGCGTCAGCCGTCATTCTTCGGCTCCTTGTAGTAAGGCCCAAGCATCTTGAAGGGCTTGAGCTCCTTCGTGTACGAGCCGTCGTGGTTCGTCACCCGCACACGGACCATCACGAACCCCTCAGCGAACAGCTCGGGCGGAGCGGTGATCGGAACGCGGAGGGATTCCTCACCACCCGAGACAACCGCGATCGTCGAAGACTCGGGCGCGATCGAGACCCCAGCGGGCTCGACCACCGAGAGTGTATAGGTGTCGTCCACCGGGGACCGGTTCGTGATACGAACACGGACCTGATTGGTGATCTCGCCCGAGACCAGCGTGTTGAACGGCATGCCGCGGTCACGCATCAGGAACACATTGGTCGATTCCTGGCGTGCGAGCACGGTCACGAACGCCGAGACAATAACCAGCAGGATCAGCGGGTAGATCACCACCCGCGGACGCCAGAACTTGTGCTTGCCATCCTCGATCGCCCGCTGCGACGAGTATCGGATCAGCCCCCGGGCACGCCCGATCTTGTCCATCACGAGGTTGCACGCATCGATGCACTGGGCGCACCCGATGCACTCGAGCTGCAATCCATCACGGATGTCGATCCCCGTCGGGCAGGTCTGCACGCACATCGTGCAGTCGATGCAGTCACCCGTCTCGATCACGGGAAGGGAAACATCGCCCTCCATCGGCTTGGGCGATTTTTTCTTCTTGCCACGCGGCTCGCCGCGGTTTGGATCGTAGCTCACAATCAGCGAGTCCCGATCGAGCAGCACGCTCTGCATCCGCGCATACGGACAGACCACGCAGCAGACCTGCTCGCGGAAGAAGCTGAAGTCGAACATCATCGCGCCGGTTGTAACTACAACCACCAAGAACGCCGTGGGATGATCGAACGGCGAGCCGAGGATCCAATCTGCGACATTGTGCGCCCCGACAAAGTACGACAGGAAGGTCTGCGCGAGATGCGCCGAGATCACGAAGTACACGACATACATAAGGACCTTGCGCAGCCCGGTCGCCTTCTTTGGTTTCTTCTTCCCCGGCGTGCCCTCAAAGAGCCGCTCGATCGGGCGGTAGAGAAACTCCATGTAGACCGTCTGTGGGCACGCCCACCCGCACCAGACACGCCCGAAGAGGGCCGTGATAAGAAAGATCGAGATGAACACGATCATCATCAGCAGCCCGAGCAGCAGCGTATCCGTCGGCAGGAAGGTCTTGCCAAAGAAGGTGAACTCGCGATGGACGATGTCGAGGAACATCGCCGGCTTGCCGTTGATCGGGATCCACGGGATCGCCGAGAACACGACGATCAGCAGGTACGCGACGACCCGCCGGGCGCTCCAGAACTTGTCGTGCGACGGGCGCGGCTTGAGCCACCGGCGTGAGCCGTCCTCGTTGAGGGTCGAGAGCACCCGCCCCTCGGGTTTCAGAAGTGATTCAGATGACATCGCGCCTCCGCATTCAGTACCCCATCCTGCAGAGCCCTACCCCGATCCTTAGCCGTCGATCTCGTCGGTGATCGGTGCCGGGAACGGCGGGATCTCCTCGCCCTCAACCCCGCGCGGTCCGGGCAGATCCTGACCCCGCAGCGAAGCGACATAGCCCGCGACCAGCGCGATATCGTTCTTCCCGAGGATAGTCTTCTGCGCCGGCATCGCGTTGTTCGCGGCGCCGTTCGTGATCACATCGATGATCCCGTCGATATCGGTCAGGTTCTTGTAATAGTTGTCTGTCAGGTTCGGACCGATGAGCCCAACCCCGCCCTTGGCATGACAGAGCACACAGTTCTTCTCAAAGATCGCCTCGCCCGATGCGAGCCAGTCCGGGTTGCCCATGACGCGCCGGACCTTCTCCTCGCCCATCGGGATCTCCATCAGCTTGCCGAACATCTTCTGTTCCGCGTTCGCCTGGGCCGACGCGAGCTTCTCGTAGCGTGTCGGGACCATCGGGGAGAAGTGGAGCACCACGATGTAGACCGCGGAGAAGAGGATCGACCCGAGGAAGATCACATGCCACCAACCCGGGATCGGGTTGTCATACTCCTGAATCCCGTCGTAGTTGTGGTCGGTCAGCTCATCGATTTTCTGTTTGTTCTCGTTCTCAGCCACGGGACACTCCCTTCCCATTCGGTGTGTTGTACGCGGATGCCTCGCCATCGTCGTCCAGAAGAGGCAGCATCGCCTCATGCTCGCTCAGCGCCCTCGGCTTGGACAGCGCCCGCCAGCCGATGATCCCAAACGCGGTCAGGAACAACACCAGCGCGACAATCGGGTAGATCGACAGCTCCATATTCGAAACGATATCGGTGACACTCATGGCTGCACCTCCGACTCAGCAGGCTCGGCCTCCGCGGGCGTGGCATAGAGGTCTGTGCCCAGACGCTGGAGATACGCGATGACCGCGATGACCTCGGTGTCCCAGGTCTGGTCCGCCGATGGACCGCCCTGCTCCTCAAGGCTCACCGCAAGCGCGAGCGCCTGTGCCTGCGCCGCTTCCGACGCCGCCCCGGCCTTGACCATATCCCCGTAGGGAACGCCCAGCATCGCCATCGCGTCCACGCGTCCCTGGATCTCGTCGAAGTTCACCTTCTTCTCGAACAGCCACGGGTAGCGGGGCATGATCGAGCCCTGCGTCACATCCGCCGGGTTCTTGAAGTGGTTGTAGTGCCACAACGCGTTCGGGTTCGTCACACCCTCGCGGGCGAGGTCCGGACCGATGCGTCGGCTGCCCCACTGGAACGGATGGTCATAGACAAACTCACCCGGCTTGGAGTACTCGCCGTAGCGGGTCGTCTCCCAGTAGAACGGACGGATCATCTGCGAATGG
>JAGQOC010000221.1 GCA_020427745.1 Phycisphaerales bacterium
CCGACGAGGTCTTCGAGCAGCACGGCGTCAAGATCATCGTCGACCCAAAATCCATGCTGTACCTCTCTGGCGTCACCGTTGACTTCAAGGACGAGATCATGGGACGCGGGTTTGTGTTCAATAACCCGAACGCAACAAGCAGCTGCGGGTGCGGCTCCAGCTTCTCGGCTTAAGACCCATAATCAGCGGCGACCGTCACGATCGGCCTATGTTGACGCGTTGAGAAGATTCACCGACGATCGCCTGTGCAACCGGCGATCGTTTTTTGTACCTACAGAAGGGACACTCTTAATGGAACTCAACCGGAGGCTGCTCATGCTCAACGGAACCCTTCTCTTCTCGCTCGCCGCGGTCGGCTGTGCAGTCACCTTCCAGGCGGACGCGGGCCCGACCGGTCGGAACCAGAACAAGCCGAATAATTCCCCACCCCCCGCAGAGGTGTCCCAGTACACGGCGAGCAGCACCGATCCGATCTTTGTCGATTGGTCATACAAGCACCTCCGCGATCGCAACGGGCAAGGGAACTATCCGTCGAATGTCAGCAACATCCCCGACCCGAGAGTTCTCCTTGAGGATTTCCGTTACCCCTCTGCCAACACCTATGTGCCGATGCCGCACCCGGACGGCGCCCACGGCCCTGGTTTCACCGGCTGGCGGAGCTGGCTCGTCAACAGCTCGATGAGTGAAGTCGCCGACGCCGGCGCCCCCGTATCGATCCTGATCCGCAACCGCAACTGCCCGTTCCCCTATGACACCCAGGGGCGCCCCACTGCACCCGACGCGCTCCGCCACGCACTCGATGCGTTGCCCAAGCTCGACTACCTCTTTATGGATCTCGAGGGTGACCACGAGAAGATCGAGCAGAATATCCACGAGATTATCCGGATGGTGCGTACGCACCCGAACCCGAGGATCTCCAACGCCTTCATCGGCAACTACGATGACTTCCCGGGGCTGCGTGACGAGGGGCAGATCTACCCGCAGAACCGTGATCGCACCTCGTATTACAACTCGGGCTTCGACCGCAACGCCCTCTACAACTCGGGGCTGACCGTGGCGATGCCCGCCGCGTACCCCTACGAATCCTTCTCGATGCACACCGCCCCCGGCGCGCAGCAGGGCGTACAGAACACCTCTCCCAACGATCGAGCCGCGATGCTCTGGGCCCCGGTCGAGCGTGTCTCGGATGCCAAGCGGAACCTGCCCGCGGGGCACCGGCTCGTCCCCTGGGTCTCGAACTACATCAAATACAATCGCCCCGATCCGAACGACATGTACCACGCCGCCCCCCCACCGGCTGAGGATGCCCGGGCACTGATCCAGCACCTCCGTCTCCGCGGCGCCAACGGGTATGTGCTCTTCACATCGGATGATGCCCAGACAAACCACCCGGGGCTCAGCTACAACCAGTACCGCGCCCTTGCCCTGAACGCGTGGTCGAGTATCGACTCATCGTTCGATGACGAAGCGGAAACGCAGATCCTCAACCTGGGCACCGACAAGCACTCCGGGATCGTCTGGTCCGGAGTCCGCAGCGGCGGCAAGGTCACGATCCTTGTCAGCAACCTCTCGGGGAACAGCAGCCCCACCGTCATTCGGCTCCCCGCCATCGAGGGGCTTCCGGAGACAACCGACCCTGTCCCCAATGGGACCCACCGCTTGTTTGTCTACGAGGTCTCGAGCAGCGCGACCATGAGCGACGCCGACCGCGGTGCGGATCCCGGTGCGAACCCGCCGGCGGAGACTTCACCCGATCAGGGGGGCTCGGGCTCCGAGGCTGCGGTGGTCGCGGTGAAGCAGACACCGAAGAAAAAGCGACGGGTGTTCCGCTCGAAGCGCATGACCAACCGCAACTGAGCTCCCGGAAAGAATCCGCCAGCAACGAACGGAAACCGGTTGCCAAGGTGGCGGCAGAGTTGGTATGCTCTCCCTTCGTGAATCCGATTATTCACCTCAGGGAGCCGCATGAGCCAACTACCGACCGAGCTTGAGACCGCACAGGGGTACTCACCCCCGACCGTCGTCCAGTTCAGCGTGTTCCTCTCCAATAAGGTCGGGAAAATGCTTGATCTGGTGGAGAACTTCGAGGAGTCCCCGTGCCATCTGTGTGCTCTTTCGGTGCATGAGGCATCGGATCACGCGGTCGTCCGGATGATCACGAACAATGCCTGCGATGCACGCAAGCTCCTTCGCGAGAGTTGCTTACCCTTCAGCGAGCACGAAGTCCTCGTCGTCCAGCTCTCGCCCGGTCACTCGCTCACAAGGCTGTGCCTGTTCCTGCTCGGGGCGGAAATCAACATCGCATTCGCCTACCCCCTGATGATCCGGCGTCAGGAGAACCCCACAATCGCTATTGCCGTGGACGACCCGACACTGGCAGGGCAAGTCCTTCGAAGAAAAGGGTTTGCGCTCCTTGGAGAGGCTGATTTTGCGGGCTGCTAAACACGCATGACCAGCATCTTGTCCGCGGATTCTGTGTATTTGGGTCAACCAGACCAGCGTTCTGGCGGTATGGTGTAGACCGGGCCATCAGATCGATGCGCCAAATCACCCTGAGGAGATTCTCATGAAACGGATGTTCACGACCTCGACCCTCGTCCTCGCCCTGCTCGCAGGCACCGCCGCGATCGCGGGCAACCCGGACGACCAGAAGAAAGACGCGATGGAGCCCACCAAAGCCGTCGCCCATCACAAATCGCTCAAGGAACTCCTCCCCGAGGTCAAGACGCCCAAGCTCTGGGTGGGCAGCAACGCCCCCGAGCTCCAGATCGCCAAGTTCGTCAAGGGCGAGTCCGTCGATCACCTCGCCGAGGGGCAGGTCTATGTCGTCGAGTTCTGGGCGACCTGGTGCGGCCCGTGTATCGCCGCGTTCCCCCACCTCTCCGAGATGCAGGCGGACTACGGCGACAAGGTACGGTTCATCGGTGTGAATGTCTGGGAACAGAAAACCGGTGCTGATCGCATCGAGATGGTCGAGGATTTCGTCGCGGACCAGGGCGAGCGGATGGACTACACCGTCGCCGTCGAGGTCGACGGCAAGATGTCCGACACCTGGCTCCGCCCCGCGAATCAGAACGGGATCCCCGCGGCCTTCATCGTTGGTGCGGACGGGAAGATCGCGTGGATCGGGCATCCGATGAGCATGGAAGAGCCGCTCAAGGAAGTGGTCTCCGGCAAGTTCGACGCCGCCAAAGCCGCGGAGCAGGCGATGGAGGGTGAACTGATCCAGGCCGGGTTCATGAAGCTGCAGGGTCTCATGAAATCGGGGAGCGACTTCAAGCTCGCCAACGATATCTCGGTCGCGTTGATCAACGATCATTTCAGCGACGAGCCGCGCGGGCTCAACGCCGTCGCGTGGATGCTGCTGACCAGCGAGCACGAGGACACCACCAATCGTCTGAAGATGACGGCCCACAAAGCCGCGATGCTCGCGTGCGAAGCGACCGACTGGAAAGACTGGTCGATCCTCGACACCTACGCGCTCGCGTGCAACGCGGTCGGGAACCCGCGTGAAGCCGCCAAGTGGCAGCAGAAAGCGATCGACCTGATGCCCGACGACGAGCCCGATGCACGCGCCGAGCTCGAGGATCGCCTCGACGAATACAAGGCCGCGATCGAGGACTAAATCCCTAAGAAACTCCGAAGTAACCAAAGCGAAAACGCCCCGGATGCGGGGCGTTTTTCGTCGGTTGCTTGCTCGCTCAGTTCAGACCCATGTCCCCGAGCCAGTGCTCCGCATCGATCGCGGCCTGGCACCCCATGCCCGAGGCGGTGATCGCCTGACGGTACACGGAGTCCGCAACATCACCCGCGGCGAAGACGCCCGCGATATTGGTTCTGCTCGACCGGCTCTTGAGCAGGATGTACCCGGCATCGTCGAACTCGAGCCCTGAATCCTTGAGGAACTTCGTGGTCGGCGTGTGCCCGATCGCAACAAACATGCCCTTCACCGGCAGCTCGGAGAGCTCCCCCGTCACCGTATCCTTGAGACGGATCGCGGTAAGCTTCTGTGTCCCACGATCGTCGGGAGCACTGAGGCATTCCTCGACGACCTTGTTCCACTCGACCGTCGCGTTGGGTTTCTCAATGAACCGCTGCTGCATGACCTTCGAGCCGCGGAGCGCGTCGCGTCGGTGGATCAGGTGGACCTTTGAGGCGAACTTCGTGAGGTAGTTCGCTTCCTCGAGCGCGGAGTCCCCGCCACCAATCACGGCGACCGGTTGATCGCGGAACATAGGGAGAGCGCCGTCGCAGACAGCGCAGGCGCTGACGCCGCCGCCGTTGCGTGCGAGCTGCATCTCCGACTCAAGCCCGAGCCAGTTGGCGGTCGCGCCGGTGGAGACGATGACCGCGTACGCACGGATCACCGAGCCGCCGGAGGTGTGCAGGGTATGGGGGGTGCCGTCGGTGGAGAACTCGCAGCGGACGATGTCCTCGCCGACGACCCGCGTGCCGAATCGTCGTGCCTGCTCCTCGAACTTCATCATCATCTCCGGGCCCGCGATGCCCTCGGGGAATCCGGGATAGTTCTCGACATCGGTCGTGAGCATGAGCTGCCCGCCCGGGAGGATCGGCCCGGGGTCCTGCTTGGCGACGCCGACATAGACAACCGGGCTGAGGTTCGCACGCGAGGCGTAGATCGCGGCGGTCCAGCCGGACGGACCGGACCCGATGATGACGACTTTCTCGATAGGCTGCTGGTCACTCATGCTGGATACTTCTCCGGGAGAACTGGTCGTGGTCGAACGCACCGACGCCGCGCACTATTCCACCTGCGGACGGATCCTAGACACGCGGGGCGTGATCGGGGCACGAAAAAACCGCCCCGGAAAACCGGGGCGGCCGAGAGAAGATTGTGCATTGATCATCCGGCGTTCTGTCGCCCGACATCGTACTGGTACGACGGGAGACGACGCGAATCGTCCGCGGTGTCGAGGTCCTCGAACGCCTCGCCGGTACGCCGGAAGTACTTGCTGGGCTTGGCATCGTTCAGACGCTCGTTGAGACGCGAGAGCGATTCCTCGATGATCTGACGGACCCGCTCGCGGGAGATCCCGACCTTGGCCGCGATCTCCTTGAGCGTCAGCGGCTCGGCGCCGTCGAGCCCGAAGCGGTAGCGCAGGATCTCGGCCTCGCGTTCGTCGATGGTCTCCATCAGTTTGCGGAGAATACCGAGCTCCTCGGTGTGCAGCGTCTGGTTCTCGGGGGTCGCCATCTTGGTGTCGGCGATCAGCTCGCCCAGACCCATGAGGTCTCCCTCGCTGTCGCGGGGCGCCTGGTTCGGGGCGTTGAACGCCTTGACCGCACGCTTGATGATCTGCACCTTCTTGACAGGCAGATCCATCGCCTCGGCGAGTTGCTCGATGGACGGCGGGTGCCCGAGGTCAGACTCAAGCAGTCGCGAGTGAAGACGCCACTTGGAGATCAGCTCGACCATATAGGCCGGGATGTGGATCGGCTGGTTGGCGTTGATCAGTGCCCGCTTGATCGCCTGCTTGATCCACCACGAGCCGTAGGTGCTGAACCGTGCGCCCTGCGCTGGGTCGAAGCCCTCCACGGCCCGGAGCAGCCCGATGTTGCCTTCCTCGATGAGGTCGGTCAGCGGGAGCCCGCGGTTGTTGTAGTTCTTTGCGATGGAGACGACAAGCCGGAGGTTCGACTGGATCATCCGCTGGCGTGCATCAGGGCACTGCTCGTTGATGATCTTCCACCCGAGCTCGCGTTCCTCCTCGGCGGTCAACAGCTTGTGGCGGTTGATCTCCTGGAGGTACATCTGGATGGAGGATTTAACCCCCCCACGCGAAGTCGAGACAGACCGGTTGCTTGAATTGGTACTCACTTTCCTACCCACCCTTTCCACGGCAAGCGCCGCTGGAAAACAGATCTTGAGGCCGAAACATTATGCCTCAATCATCGGTTCGCCAGTCTATCCGATCTGTTCCATCGGTCACACACAAAACCACCTGAACTCCGGGTAATTCTGATGTTTCTTGGGCTTCAAAAACCGCCGGGCTGTGCCGATTAGGGGGACAAATCGACAATTTGAAGAAAATGATCGGTCCATCCAAAATTTTATTGGCACCTCCCGAAAACCGATGCATACTCTCGAATTCGACTCACTTTTTTTGGGATCAGTTATGCACAGAGACCTGACCGAACTGCTCGCCGAATGGCCCTTTGAACCGGGACAAATCTCGGTCCGGCTCATCGAAGCAGCCGACGGCACCCCCCGGATCCAGGTCCGGCTCGATCTCGGGATCCTCCAGATGTATGTCAACGGACGCCCCGACGGACAACGCCCCCACGGCTACGACAGCCTGCTGGACTACCACGAATCCCAGATCGACCAGATGCAGGGCCCCGACGATCCCGCGGGCGAGCATTTCGGGGAGGAGGAGGAGGAGGAGGAGGCTGGCGTCCGGGTGCTCACCCCCGAGGACTGCCGTATGCTCCGCGAGGAATCCCAGCAGTACTACCACCGCTACATCGCGCTCCTGGTCCTCGAGGACTTCGAGGCCGTGGTCCGCGATACCTCCCGCAATCTCCGCCTGGTCGATCTGCTCAACGAGCACGCGATCAAGGAAGAGGACCGACGCTCGCTTGAGTCCCACCGCCCGTACATCCTGATGATGCGGGCGCGGGCGCTGGCGAGCCACGCGCTCAAGCATGAAGAGAACAAGGTCGCGCTCAACGCGATCGACGAGGGGATCGAGGCGCTCAAGCTGTACTTCGAGCAGACCGACCAGCCCGAGGCATTCAACCATTCGGGCGAGGTCCAGATGCTCAAGGACATGCGTGACTCGCTGATCCCCAAGCTCCCGGTCAGCCAGAAGGCAGAAATGCGTCAGCGGCTCGAAGCCGCGATCGCTTCGGAGAACTTCGAGCTCGCCGCGATCCTCCGCGATGAACTCAAGATGCTGGGCGGCTAAACCCGCTCGGCGCGTGCACGCTGGACGAGCACACTCAGCAGCGTGATGTCCGAGGGCGTCAGCCCTTCCAGACGCGACGCCTGCCCGAAGGTCTCCGGGCGGAACCGTGTCAACGCCTGCCTCGCTTCGGTGCGGAGCGCGTCGAAGGCGGAGTAATCAACCCACTCGGGCAGCGTCTTGCGCTCGAGCTCGCTGCGCCGCTTGATCTCCGCGTGCTGACGGACGACATACGGCTCGTATCTCCGGTCCGCGTGCAGGGTGCGGAACACCGCGTTGTCTGCATCGGGCAGCGCGTCGCAGATCGTGTGAGTTAGATCATCGACCGTGAAATCGGCATTGAGCACACGATCCCAGACGCTGCGCTGCTCGCCGGCCACATCGACCATCGTGTTCTTCATCCGCTCGCGTCCTTGCTCGAGCTGCTGGGTCCGCGCTAAGAAGCGTGCTTTGCGGACACGCCCGAGCTCGTGGTGGTCGAGCAGCCCCAGCTCGATCGCGAGCGGTGTCAATCGATCCGGCGCGTTGTCCGCGCGGAGGAGCAACCGATACTCCGCCCGGCTGGTGAACATCCGATAGGGCTCCTTGGGGATCTTCGTCACGAGATCATCCATCAGCACACCGATGTATGCCCGCTCGCGCCCGAGCGTGATCGGGTCTTTTCCTTGCGAGAGCCGGGCCGCGTTGAGTCCGGTGATAAGCCCCTGCGCCGCGGCTTCTTCGTAGCCGCTGGTGCCGTTGA
>JAGQOC010000222.1 GCA_020427745.1 Phycisphaerales bacterium
GGCAAGGTCACGAAGATCACCAACTTCGGTGTCTTTGTTGAGCTCGAGGACGATCTCGAGGGTCTGCTGCACATCTCGGAGCTCGCCGACCACAAGGTCGAGAACCCGCAGGATGTTGTCGCGGTCGGCGAGGAGCTGGATGTCAAGATCCTCCGCGTCGATATCGACGACCGCAAGATCGGGCTGTCCCTCAAGCGGGCGCAGTGGGGCGATTCCTCCGGCGCAGATTCCGACACCGGCGGCTCGTCCGGCGGCGGCAATACACCCAACTTCGACATGCCCTCGCGAGGCGGCATGGACGATCACGGGTCGATGGGCACGGACAAGATCCAGCTCTGATCTGCTGGTCGCGTGACCGGTTTTCAAAACGCAAACGCCCCGATCCGTGATGGATCGGGGCGTTTTTTGTGTCCCGGCGGGGCGAATCAGCTGTTCATGGGCAACCCAGGCATCCTTGCGTTGATCTGGTGCGAACAATGAAACACCGGGACATATGCCCCGAGAGCCCTCTGATAAACAGGGCTCGATCCAGGGGCAACGAGACAACGCCGACGGGCACACACTTCCCTTCGGCGGCAATCAATGGATTCAGACTAGCACAGAGCGATGAAGCTCAGGAGCGTAAGAAGCGCTACCCGGCGACGGAGATCGGTCATGATGAAGATATTCTGGACGGTCTGCATTTGTGGGTCCTTTCTTCAGTTGTCTGTCCACCAGTTGCAATCGCTGTGCCTGAGCCTGCTTCACGCCGTGCCAAACAGGGCTCATCGCCCGGGATCGCGGTTGGGTCGGCTTCTCGGACGCGGTTTCTTGTTGCGATCCCGCACCATGATGCTCCCACGCAACACCCTTGCGGGAAACATCTCCGCGATCCGGGCATCCTCAGCGGCGATCATGCTCGGGCTCATCGCTCCGTCCGCTGTCGCCCAGGACATCTCCCCGAGCGACGCGATGGAGAGCTATCGGACGGTCGATTCGTGGGTCCGTGCGTGGGATATTGAGCGGGCGCCCGATGAGTCCACGGCTTCGGATCCTCTGCAGGCCGTCGGGATCATCATCCGTTTGGATGGGCGGGTGATCGGTCGCGCGTCGATCGCGTCGATCGAGCCCGACGAGCAGCTGCTCTGGCGGGCGACGCGGATCGCGATGCACCGCGCGGGGGTTGAGCTGCCGAGTGAGCGGGACGCGGGCTGGGAGGAGGAACGTGCGGAGCAGATCGGGTCCATGACGATCTCGGTCGAGCTGGGGCGTGGGCTGGTGCCGGTGGCGGACTCCGAGCTTGATGCGCCCGGGCTCGGGAGGACGCCCGCGAGCGTGGGGATCGCGGTGGGGCGTGGGGATCAGATCGAGGTGATGACGACGGAGCTGATGCTGATGCAGGGGCTCGACCTGGTGCAGGCAGCGCAGTCGCTCGCGGTGCAGCTCTCGGGCGATGGCGCGGTCGCGCTGGATTCCGCCCGCGAGATCGCGGACGCGGGGTTCACGATCTACCGGTACACCCCGGTCAGTATCGCCCAGCCGGGCGTTGGGCTCGGGGCGGAGTTCCTCGACCGCGGCGGGCGTCTGATTCAACCCGCCGAGATCAGCACGCGATCGCTTATGCAGCTCGCCGAGGGCATCGCGGCGCATCTTCGCGTCCAGCGATGGGCGGGAATCGAGCGGTACGGCTTGAGGGGCACGCTTGACCCGATCACGGGCAAGCACTCGCCGACGATCGCCAGCGTATTCGAGCAGGGCATCGCGGCGTATGCGTTGTTGGATTACGGTTCTCTCGGGGAGTCGGCGTCGCACCAGCTCGCTCGGCAGGGCGGGCGGGACATCCTCCGCGATCTCGCCGTCCGCGAGCCGGGGGAGGATCCGATCGAGGGCGATCTGATCGGAGCGGCGGCGTGCGCGGCGGCGCTCGCGGAGATCGACCCCGGGATTGTCAGCAACGCCGCGGAGCTCAAGCAGCTCCGCGAGATGTGCGTCCAAGAAATGGCCAGGGCGTATGTCGATGGTGTTGGTTTTCACGAATCGGTCCCGGGCGGCGCCCGGGGGCTCGTCGCGTGGGGGATGCTCCGTGCGAGCACGATGGATGCCCGCATGGACCGTGCAACCGCGCTTGCGGCGGTTCGCTCGGTGTTCCGTGAGGTCCCCGCGGCGCAGCTTGTTACGCAGATG
>JAGQOC010000029.1 GCA_020427745.1 Phycisphaerales bacterium
TCTTCTACACCGTCACCCTCCCAGTCACCCTCTGGTTCCTCGACAAGACCAAGACCGGAACCGAACGCGAAGACACCGTGCTGTTCATCGACGCACGGAACCTGTACCGCCAGATCGACCGCGCCCATCGCGACTTCCTGCCCGAGCAGATCGAACTGCTCGCCAACATCGTGCGCCTCTACCGTGGCGAGGACGTCGAGACGGCCGACGGCAGCGACACGCTGCTCAAGGACCACTTCATGCCCTTCTCCAAGCGTGACGCACTTGGGCCCAAGGGACTCCGTCCGATGCTGCGCCGGCTTATCAAGGGGCCGATCCCGCCGCGGGTCGTCTCGCCCGAGCACACCACAGGGCGTGCGCAGCTGGAGATCCATCTCCGCCCCGAGATCCGCGAGCAGGTGCGGGCTCGGAAAGCGGAACGGATGGAAGCCGTCCGGAGAGTGCGTCCATCGAGCGCAGAGGAATGGCACCGCTTCTGGCCGTGCAGTCGCCAGGATGACTCGAGCCACACGCTCGGCAATACACGTATCGCCATTTCCGACACACTGTTTGCACACACCGATATTGTCGAGGTCGCTCGTGATCTCTCGTCGCCTATGCGCGTGGGCGGAAGCCTCGCCGACGCGGTCTTCATGAAGATCTGCGGCCCGCTCGCATCGATCACCAACGCGAACACCGGGCTCCCCGCCAATGCGTCGCCCCGTGCGCTGCGTGCCCAGCAGAAACGCAAGCGTCTCGAGAAGCAGCTCGCCCGCAATGCGGGGGAGCGGACGGACTGGAACGCCGTTGAGAATAGCTGGGCGGATCCCGTCGCGATGCAGAAGCACGCCCCCGGATGGATTGACAAACGGGCCAGGCTTTCAGGATCACCGGCGATCAGCCTGCTCGATCAGTTGCTCGAACGGGGCGGCGAGCAGATGATCGGTTCTTACCAGGACGATCTCCCTTCAACAACAAACCATATCGCGATGCAGATGATGCTCTGGGCGGATACCCTCCTCCGCCATACGCAGGAACTGAGCCAGGGAGCATCGTGTTGAGTGGAGTGCTTGAACGAATCCGTGCACGAACACGACGCCGCGCCCGACTGAAGCGTGACGAGGCGCTGCGTGCCTCTGGGTGGTACGACCCCTCGGCCCGTTCCCAGATGGACGCGGTCTTCGTCGCTGGATGCGGGCGGTCAGGGACGACGCTCTTCAAGGAAGTCATGAACCGCCACTCGCGATGCGCGAGCGGCCCGGAGACTTCGCTCTACGGGCTCCCGTTCAGTATCGACAACATCGCCGTTCCCTGGGGGATCGAGCGGGCGCATCTTGAAGCAATGCAGCGATCATCCCGGAACCTGATCGCGTTCGCGGATACTTTCGCGAAGGAGTTCCTTGCTCAAGAGGGCAAGGCCCGCTGGATCGAGAAGACACCGAACACCGTCCGCGTGATCGAGAAGGTGCTGACCTGGTACCCGAAGGGGAAGTTCATTCATGTGATCCGCGACGGGCGGGATGTGGTCTGCTCGCTCCGCCACCATCCGCGTGAGCGGGTCATCAATGGGAAAATTGTTCGGATGAACCCGGACAACCCGGTGAGCAAGAGCGCACAGCGTTGGCTCAACGACACGATGCACGGGCTCGCCTTCCGTGGACACCCACGCTACATGGAGATCCGCTACGAGGATCTAGTCCGCGATCCGGAGGCGGGATTCCGCCGGGTCTTCGAGTTCATCGGCGAGCCCTTCGAGCCCGGTGTTCTCGACGCGGATACCGCCGCGCCCAAACGCCCCGGGCAGAACCTCAACAATGCCGCCGCTTCTTCATCGATCAGCTCACGGAGTGTCGGACGCTGGACAAAGGATCTTTCACCCGCAGAGCAACAAGACTTTGTCAATATTGCGGGCGAGTTGCTGATCACGCTCGGGTACGAACCAAACCATGATTGGGCGAACGGGGGTGCCTCGTGAGCGAGCACCGAGTACTCAGGCTGAACTGGATCGAGGGGCGACCAACGCTCTCCGGCGGGATCAAGTCCAACCGGTTGATCGCCGAGGCGATGCAGCGTCGCGGGCATGAAGTGACGACCTCCTTCCTCCCGCCCCAGCTGTCTTGGCCCAGGCCCTGGCGTGTACGCCGATTCGCAAGACGGCTGGCGCGACAGTTCAAGCCCAATCCGTTCCCGCATCATCTCGAACACTCAACCGTGTGTCTTAATCAAATGCCTACGCGGACTCTGAACCCAGATCTTGTTCCGGACGCGGATGTGACCTTTGCGAGCTGGTGGCAGGTCTGGGATCTGGTCTCGGGCTGGCCCGCATCCAAGGGGCTCAAGGTCCACTATGTCCGGGGGCACGAGGTGCACGCCGGTCCACGCGAGGAGGTCGACCGCGTGTACTCCATCCACGGGCCTCGGGTGGTCATCTCGTCCTGGCTCCGCTCGGTGATGCAGGGATACGGGCACAGCGAAATAGTCCGGGTGCCCAACGGCGTCGACTGGAAACAGTTCGACTCATCACCGCGATCAAGGCAGCCAAGACCGACCATCGGAATGCTCATGGCCCTCGAACCCGTGAAGGACACGCCGACCGGCATCGAAGCGATCCGGATCCTGCTCAAGAAATACCCGGACCTCCGAGTTCTCGCCTATGGCAAACGCCCCGTGCAACCGTCGTGGGATCTCCCCGCGTGTGTGCAATACCACCAGTCACCCGCGCAGACACTGATACCCAAGCTCTATCAATCAACAGACTGCTGGATCATGAGCTCACGCTCGGAAGGATTCGGGATGCCCGGCATCGAGGCCGCCGCTTCGCACTGCCCGATTGTCTCGACCCGTTGCGGTGGGCCCGACGACTTTGTTCGCGAGGGCGTCAACGGTTTCTTGGCGGATGTCGGCGACGCCCAGGGGATCGCGGATGCTGTGTCCAAGATCCTCGAGCTTGAAGATGACTCGTGGAAAGCGATGTCCGATGCGAGCTATTCCATCGCGAAGGAGTTCGACTGGGACGAGTCCGCAGCCAAGCTCGAGGCCCAGCTCTACCGTTGGCTGGACGAGCGGTCCGCACCGGAGGGAACCGCATGATCGAGCAGCCTGTCTTTCTCGTCGGCGCCGAACGATCGGGCACCACCATGCTCCGGCTGATGCTGGACCATCACCCACGGATCGCGTGGCTCAATGAGTTCGAGTATGCCGTGGATCTGGTCGCAGACAACGGGCAAACACCGGAGCTCGGCAACTACGCCAAGTGGCTCCGGCAGCACCGCATATTCAAGGCGACCGGATTCGTGATCGACCCCTCGCTCGGTTATCAGCAGCTGGTCCACAGTTTTCTCGAGCAGCGACGTGAAAGCCGAGGAAAGCCGATCATCGGCGCGACGGTCCACCGCCACTTCGATCGGCTCATCGATCTGTTCCCGGGCGCAAGGTTCATCCACCTGATCCGTGATCCGCGTGATGTCGCGCCGTCCGTGATCAAGATGGGCTGGGCCGGAAATGTTTACGCGGCATGCACGCCCTGGGTCGAGGCCGAACGCGTCTGGGATTCCATCGAGAAGCGGATCGAACCGGATCGTTTCGTGCAGATCCGCTACGAAGAACTCCTGGCGCACCCCGATCGAGAGCTGGCCAAGGCGTGCGCATTGATGGGCGTCGAGTTCGACGAAGCGATGCTCGATTTTCACGAGCACACGAGCTATCAGCCACCGGACGCCTCGGCGTCGCAGCGGTGGAAGAAAACCCTGAAATCCCGTGAGGTCATGCTCGTCGAATCACGCTGCGCCGAGATCCTCCAGCGGCGTGGATACGAATGCATCAACGAACATCCAAGCCCTCCGTCATCACTCGGGCGGGTCTGGCTCGCGATCCACAACAAGCTCGGACGAACGGGCGCACGGATCCGCAGGTACGGCTTCGGGCTCTGGCTCCGCTCCCTCATCGCCCGCCGGCTGTCCCCCAACGGTGCGTATCCGAGAATCAAGGCCCAGATGGACGATGTGATCCGGAGATCCCTGCAGTGAGCGATGATGCGCCCAAACAACTCGCGGTCGTGGTGCTCAACTACAAGACCCCCGGCCTTGTCCTCGATTGCCTTGCGTCGCTCCGTGCCGAGATCGAAGGAAACGATGCCTACGAGGTCATCGTCGTCGACAACTGCTCGGGCGACGGCTCCGATGCGCAGATCGAAGAAGCGATCAATGCCCAGGGCTGGCAGGATTGGGCGAGGCTCGTCCGTTCTCCGGTCAACGGTGGGTTCGCAGCGGGGAACAATATCGGTATCCGTGCAACAGACGCGGAGACGATCATCCTGCTCAACTCGGACACGATCGTCCGTTCCGGCGCGATCGCAGAGCTGATGAACACACTCAACGAAAACGCCCAACTGGATATGCTCTCCCCGATGCTCGAATGGCCCGACGGGCTGCACCAGATCAGCACCTTCCGCTACCGCACGCCGATCACCGAACTGATCTCCGCATCCAAGCTCGGCACCATCGGGCGGATGCTCCCAAAGCACCTCGTCGCTCGCGAGCTGCGCGAGTACACAGAAGGTATCGACTGGGTGAGTTTCGCGTGCGTCGCGATCCGCCGCCGGGTCTTTGATCGCGTCGGTCTCCTCGACGAGCGGTATTTTATGTATTTCGAGGATATGGCCTATTGCAGAAACGCCACAAAGCGGGGCTTCACAATCGGGTACCAGCCCGGTGCGCATGTCGTTCACCTCCGCGGCGGATCGTCACCCGTCAAAGAGCAGACCATCCAACGCAAACGCAGACCCGCGTATTTCTACGCCGCCCGGGCGCACTACTTCAAGAGCTTCTATGGGTTCCCCGGCTACCTCGCCGCGAATCTGTTCTGGTTGCTCGGATGGATCCTCGGGTCGCTGCGCGGGCGTTCCGGAGCCGTCGCAGGCGAGTATCGTGATATCTGGTGTTCGGGAAAACACACGATGAGCAAGGAGGGAGCGTCATGAGATCACTCCCTGATTTCGTGGTCATCGGCGCGATGAAGTGCGCGACGAGCACACTGCACGACCAGCTCGCGCTCCAGCCGGGCATTTCGATGTCCGACCCGAAGGAACCAAACTTTTTCAGCGACGGCCCAAACTTCGCCAAGGGTATGGGCTGGTACCGCTCGCTCTTTGAATCCATGCCCATCGATGATCTCAAGGGCGAATCGAGCACCCACCTCACGAAATACCCCGTCCACCCCGACGCGGCGGTGCGGATGCACGAGGCCCTGCCCGACGCCAAGCTGGTCTATGTCATGCGCGATCCGATCAAACGGATCGTTTCGCAGTACATCCACGAATGGTCCGAGCACACGATCACCGGCGACATCAATAAAGCGATCCACGAGCACCCCCGTTTGGTCGCCTACAGCGCCTACGCGATGCAGATCGCAAAGCACACAGCCTTCTACGAACAGCCAAGGATCCTCCCCGTCTTCTTTGAGCGGCTGATGGCCAATCCGCAGGCAGAGTTCGAGCGGATCTGCAGCCATATCGGCTACCAAGGACATCCCGTTTGGCAGAAAGAAGAGGACGCAAAGAATGTATCCAGCCAACGCCAGCGTCGCTCACCGGTACTCAACGCGGTGCTGGATATCCGTGCGGTGCAGATCCTTCGCCGATCGCTGATGCCGGAGGGGCTTCGGAATCGGATCAAGTCCCGGTGGACGATGAAGGAGAAGCCGGAGCTCACCGCGGAATCGATTGGGTTTTTACACGACCAGCTCGATCCGGATATGCGTTCGCTTGGGGAAATGATCGGGCGTCCGCTGTCGTGCGCAAGCTTTGTTGAATCCGTCTCGCAAGGTGCACCACCCGAATGGGTTCGATCGGGGGTGACGGCATGAGCGTAGTCGGCGTTGTCGCGATCGGACGCAATGAGGGGGAGCGACTCAAGCGTTGTCTGGAATCGGCGAAGAACTCGACCGATCGGGTTGTCTATGTCGACTCGGGATCGACCGACGGCTCGGTCGCGTTTGCTCAGTCGATCGGTGTTGAGGTGGTCGACCTGGACACGAGCATCCCGTTCACCGCCGCTCGTGCACGCAACGAGGGGATCGCGAGACTGGCCGAGCGTTGGGGTGATGTTGATGCGGTGCATGTGATCGACGGTGACTGCACATTCGCGGACGGTTGGATCGAAGCCGCGGCTCGATTTCTCGATGAGCACCCGAAAGCCGCCGTCGTGTGCGGACGCCGACGCGAGCGTTTCCCGGAGTCGAGTGTCTACAACAGATTGTGCGACCTGGAATGGGATACGCCGATCGGTGAAGCCAAGTCCTGCGGCGGCGACGCGTTGTTCCGTCTCCAGGCCTTCAACGAAGCTGGCGGGTACAGATCCTCGCTTATCGCGGGCGAGGAGCCCGAGCTCTGCGTGCGTATCCGGGCTCATGGGTGGACTGTTCATCGGCTCGACCACGAGATGACTCTCCACGATGCCGCGATGACGCGGTTCATTCAGTTCTGGCAACGCGCGAAAAGAGCGGGGCACGCGTACGCGGAAGGCGCCGCGCTGCACGGCGACGGCCCCGATCGCCACGGCGTCAAGCAAACACGCTCTTCGATCGTATGGGGTGTGGTCTTCCCGATCATCGCGATCGCCGCGGCGTGGTGGACATTCGGGCTCAGCGTGATCGCGCTGCTCGGGTTGTATGCTCTCCAAGGATGGCGCATCCGTTCGATGGCGATGCGGCGTGGGAGATCAAAGCGTGACGCGCGAACGCTCGCGCTGTTCACAATGCTCGCAAAGCCAGCGCAGGCAGCGGGTGTTCTGCTGTACTGGCGCCGTCGGCTTCTCAAACAGCAGCCAACACTTATCGAGTACAAAGGTGCGGGGTCGGGCAATGGATAAAAACGCACGGGTCCTCTACATGTCCGGCTCGGTACCGACGCGCTCGGAGACCTTTGTCTACCGCGAGATCCTCGCCCTCCGCGAGCTCGGTATTGATGTCCGCACCGCGTCGGTCCACGCGCCGACACACGGGCTCGACAGCGCCGAACTCGAGCAGATGGCCAACGAAACCATCGAGCTGTATTCCGCGGGAAAAGTCGAGATCATGCGTGAAACGATCGCGGAGCTCATCACGCATCCCCTACGCACAATCCGGACAATGACACGGGTCAAGCTCGACGCGCTGTTCTCGCCGGAGGTCTCGCTGAAACGCAAGCCGAAGGTGATCTGGCAGGGACTCGCGGGTCTCGCACTCGCGAGGTGTGCCCGGAAGATCGGGATCACGCACATTCATGCGCACATGGCCCATGTCCCGACCACGATCGCCATGTACGCGGCCAAACAACTCGGGACCGGGTTCAGCTTCACCGGGCACGCGATCGACCTGTTCCCAAACAGAACATTGCTCAAAGAGAAACTAGAGCGGGCGGTGTTCGTCAACTGCATCAGTCACTGGCACCGAAGATTCTATCAAGACATCGTCAAACGATCGGATGCGGACCTGCCCATCGTCCGATGCGGTGTGGACACCGCGAGATACCAGACCACCCCGGCACCAGGCGGGAGGACGCTCGAAGTGCTCGGGGTTGGTCGCTTGGTTGAAAAAAAGGGATTCGATGTGCTGGTCGGAGCGGCGGGTCGGCTCGCGGGAGCGGGTGTCCCGGTGCGGGTTCGGATCGCGGGTGGGGGGCCGGAACTCAATCGGTTGAAGTCAATGGTCGAGGCGCTGCCAAGCGGTGCATCGGTCGAGATGCTCGGGGAGACCGATAACGATCGGGTGATGGAACTCATGAGCGAGGCGGATGTGTTCGCGCTCCCGTGCCGGGTCGCGAAATCGGGCGATCGCGACGGGATCCCGGTTGTCCTTATGGAAGCGATGGCGCGGGGGCGGTGTGTGATCTCCGGGGATCTGGAGACGATCCGCGAGCTCATCGAGGACGGAACCAGCGGCGTTATGATCCCACCGGGAGATCTCGAAGCACTGGTCGATGTCCTTCGCTCGTTGGCGGCGGACCGCGAAAAGGTCGATGAACTGGGGAGAGCCGCACGAAAGCGGATCGAGGATGAGTTTGATCTGATGAGCAACGCGCGGCGGATCGTGGACACAATGCGCCGCCACGGGGTACTGGACGAAGGGGCTGGGGAGTGAAGATCATGAGCACACAGCAGAATGACAGTACGAACTCCCGCCGTTATCTCGCGGTAACCCCCTGCAGGAACGAAGAGCAGTACATCCAGACGACGATCGACTCGATGGCGAAGCAGACCGTGCTCCCCGCGTGCTGGGTGATCGTCGATGACGGCTCGACGGATCGGACGCCCGAAATCCTCGCGGAGGCAGCCGCAAAATACCCATGGATCAGAGTTGTGAAGCGCGCCGATCGCGGCGAGCGGGCGGTCGGGCCGGGTGTGATCCAGGCGTTCAACGACGGGCTCGACTCGGTCAACATCGACGACTTCGACTACCTCTGCAAGCTCGATGGTGATCTCGGGATCCCGGAGCGATACTTCGAGGGGCTGATGGAGATCCTTGAGAACGATCCATTACGCGGGAACATCTCCGGGAAGACCTACATCGAGACGGGGTCCGGCAAGTGGGTGTCCGAACGCATGGGTGACGAGAACGCGATCGGGCCGACAAAGTTCTATCGCGTGTCGTGCTACAAGGACATCGGTGGGTTCGTGCCTCAGGCGAGCTGGGACGGCATCGACGGGCACATGTGCAGGATGAAAGGCTGGATCGCGGAGTCGGTCGATCGCGAGGATCTGCGACTAAAACACTACCGCCCCCAAGGCTCAAGCCAGAAGTCGATCTGGACAGGACGCAAGCGTTGGGGACGCGGTAAGTATTTCATGGGCTCGTCGCTGTTGTATGTCACGGCCGTTGCGCTCTATCGGATGCCCGAACGCCCGTTCATCGTCGGCGGCATCGGGATCTTCTGGGGGTACCTGCGAGCACGGCTCGGCGGCGTTGATCGCTATGACAATCCGGAATACCTGAGGTTCTTCCGCAAGTACGAGATGGATTCGCTGCTGAAAGGAAAACGGAAGACCCTCGATGCCGCGAACGCGACAATCCGTGCGCACGCAAGCGCAAACAGTGATCCCCGCCTTGTTACTCAGAAATCCGCACCGGGGACAGACAGCGGCTCGAAGGATCTGGTTGCGTGAGCAGGCCGACCGATCAATCTCGACGCCCAGCCCGGGTGCTCGCGGTGTCTTCCGGTGGCGGGCACTGGATCGAGCTCATGCGCCTCGTTCCGGCGTTCGAGGGTTGCCGCGTGACCTATGTGACCGTGGAGCCGAGCTACCGCTCACAGGTCCCGGGGAGCCGTTTCCGGCTGGTTGTGGACGCGACACGCTGGAACAAGTTCAGGCTCGGGGTGATGCTGCTGCAGATGATCTGGGTGCTGGTCCGCGAGCGCCCGCAGGTGGTCATCTCCACCGGTGCCGCGCCGGGATACTTCGCGCTCCGGCTCGGGAAACTGCTGGGGGCACGCACGATCTGGGTGGACTCGATCGCGAACATCGACGAGCTCAGCAGCAGCGGTCAGCGGATCGGCAAGTATGCAGATCTCTGGCTCACCCAGTGGGAGCATCTCGCCAAGCCGAACGGGCCTGTCTACCGGGGGGGTGTGCTGTGATCTTTGTAACGGTTGGGCATCAGATGCCGTTCGATCGCTTGGTCCGCGCGGTCGACGAGTGGGCAGGGGCGAGGGGGCGTAACGATATCTTTGCGCAGATCGGGGAGACCGCGTATCGCCCGGAGCACATCGAGTTTGCGTCGCAGATCGATCCGGACAAGTTCCGTGAGCTGGTCGCGAACGCCGAGGCGGTGGTCGCCCACGCCGGGACCGGGACGATCCTGACAGCGCTCGAGTTGGGCACCCCGGTGCTGGTCATGCCCCGCCACGGTGCCCTGAAAGAAACGCGGAACGACCACCAGATCGCGACCGCCCAGCGGTTCAAATCGCTCGGTCGGGTGGAGGTCGCGATGGACGAAAAAGAGCTGGCCGAAAAGCTCGATCACCTCGCGGACCTGCCCGCCCGAGAGCTGATCAGTACAGACGCATCCGCTGAGCTGATCGGGGCGATCCGGGGCTTTATTTGGGGATCGAATCCGCCGATCTAAGCAAGCGGACCGAACCAGATCGTCCTCAGAGGCATACGCTATCGGACGGACGAAGAACGACCAATCGGGCTTTTACGAAGAGGAACGAGATGAACCAGACCATGACCGAACACGCCACCGGACTGAGTGAGAAGATCCAGAACAAAACCGCTCTGGTCGGGATCGTTGGGCTCGGGTATGTGGGGCTCCCGCTCGCCGATGCGCTGCACACGGGCGGGCTCGGCGTGCTCGGCTTCGATGTCGATCCGAGCAAGATCTCGAACCTCGAGAACGGCGTGAACTACCTCAAGCATCTCGGCGCGGACATGACCGAAAGACTGAGCGCTTCGCCCAAGTTCGAGGCGACGACAGACTTCGCCCGCCTCGACGAGCCGGATGTCATCCTGGTCTGCGTCCCGACCCCTGTTGGTCCGCACCTCGAGCCCGACCTCTCGTATGTGATCATGACCGCCGAGGCGATCGGTGCTCGCCTGCGCCCCGGTCAGCTCGTGGTGCTCGAATCGACGACCTACCCCGGGACCACCGAGGACGAGTTCCTGCCCGCGATGATCAAGGCCGCCAAGGAGCATGGGCGTGGTGACTTCGAGGTTGGAAAGAACCTCTTCGTCGCGTTCTCGCCCGAGCGCGAGGACCCGGGCCGGAAGAGCCACACGACGACGACCATCCCCAAGCTGGTCGGCGGCGTCGGAAAGGCTTCGACGGACCTTGCCGCGGCGCTCTACGCCCACGGCGTGACTTCCGTGGTCCCGGTGAGTTCGGCGCAGGTCGCCGAGGCCGCCAAGATCCTGGAGAATGTGTTCCGCGCGATCAACATCGCGCTGGTTAACGAGCTCAAGGTCGTCTTCGATTCGATGGGCATCGATGTCTGGGAGGTTGTCGCGGCCGCCTCGACCAAGCCGTTCGGGTTCATGCCCTTCTACCCGGGACCCGGTCTCGGCGGGCACTGCATCCCCATCGATCCGTTCTACCTGACCTGGAAGGCCCGTGAGCATGGGCATGTGACAAGATTCATCGAGCTCGCGGGCGAGATCAACCGCGGCATGCCCGAGTATGTTGTGTCCAAGGTCGCCGAGGCGCTCAACGACGACGAGAAATCCGTCAAGGGCGCGAAGATCATGGTTGTCGGGCTCGCATACAAGCCCGATGTCGACGACACCCGCGAGACGCCCGCGGCGGAGATTATCGAGCTGCTCGCGGAACGCGGCGCCAAGGTGACCTACCACGACCCGCATGTCGCCAGCTTCCCATCGATGCGGAACTACAACTTCTCGATGAGCTCGGTGGATCTCAACGAGAAGTCGCTGGGGGATTCGGACTGCGTGGTGATCGTGACCGACCACAAGGCGATCGATTGGGATGCCATCGGCCGCCACAGCGGGCTCGTCGTGGACACCCGCAACGCGATGGCGGGTGGTTCGCACCAAGCCCGGATCGTGAAGGCCTGATCAAAGCCCAACGGTGGGGGGACCTTGGCAGAACTCCCGGACCAACTGACGCGCGTGCACGAGGTCTTCGAGTCCCTCGTTGATACCTACGCAGACAAGGACGCGGTGGTCTGCTCGGGCCAGCGTATCAGCTACCGGACCCTCAACGAGCGGGCAAACCGGCTCGCGCACTTCCTCATCGGGCTCGGCGTCCAGCACGAAGAACCCGTCGGGGTCGCGATCCCTAAATCGTGTGATCTGATCATCGCGATGATGGGTGTCCTTAAGGCCGGGGCGGCGTATGTCCCGCTCGCCGAGAGCCTGCCTACCGCACGCCTGCGAGAGGTCATCGATGACGCCGGTTGCACGCGGGTTGTTTCGATCCCCGGGCATCTCGATCCGCTCTGGACCAACGCCGAGCGGGTCATCACCCTCGACGAAACCAAAAACTCCGAGGCAACCAACCCGGGTCTCGCGGGGGCCGAGACGGATCTCGCGTATGTGCTCTATACCTCGGGCTCGACGGGCGAGCCCAAGGGCGTGCAGGTCGAGCACGCCGGGGTCGTGCGTCTTGTCCGCGGGCAGGACTACATGCCCTTCAACGCCGACACCAACCACATCTTCCTCGGCCCGATCTCCTTCGACCTCTCGACGCTCGGGATCTACGCACCGCTGCTCAACGGCTCAACGATGGTGATCGAGCCGGAGCTCATCCCGGACGCGGACGAGCTCGCGGAACTCATCCGGAATGAACGAGTCGGCGCGGGCATGGTGATCTTCGGCATGTTCACCTCACTCTTCGAAGCACGCCCGGAGCTCTTCGAGCCCATGTCCACGGTGCTCGTCGGGGGAGAGGCGGTCTCGGCCTCGGTCATGCGCCGTGCGATGCAGCGGCTTCCCAACACACGCTTTGTCAACGCCTACGGCCCGACCGAGGC
>JAGQOC010000223.1 GCA_020427745.1 Phycisphaerales bacterium
CCGCGGCCTTGGCGACCGCCATCGAGACCCCGAGTGTCGCGTTCGCGCCGAGTTCGGACTTGTTGTTTGTGCCGTCGAGCTCGATCATCGCCGAGTCCACGCCCTCCTGGTCGCGTGCGTCGAGCCCCTCGACGACATGCGAGATGCGTTCGTTCACATTCGCGACGGCGTTCTCGACGCCCTTGCCCATCCACGCGCTGCCGCCGTCGCGGAGTTCCACCGCTTCGCTCTCCCCGGTCGATGCTCCGGAGGGCACCGCCGCGCGACCCACAACGCCGCACTCGAGGACAACATCGACCTCGATGGTCGGATTGCCGCGGGAATCGAGGATCTGACGAGCGTGAACGAGATCAATATCGAAAGACATCGGGGGACTCCTTGTGATGGTCCGGGGCGGATCGGGACGATTTCCCAGAAGAGGATATCGCCCCCGATGCGCACTGTCGGCCCGGATCTGCTATTGTGCGCATGAATCCGACGAATCACCGGAATCCCCCTCGACAGCACCCGACCCATGCCGATTACTCCAGAGCAATACGAGACCCAACTCACCAAGATCCGCGCCAAGCTCACGGCTCAGGGATCACTGGTCGCGTCGCTGTGCGAGGAGGCCTTCGGGACGATCTACGCCAGGGACCTCGACACCGCCCGCGCGGTCATGAACCGCGACGACGAGGTCGACCAGACCGATATCGAGGTCGAGCGGGAGGCCGTCGACCTGCTCATCCGAGCGTCGCACGATGTCTGCAAGCTCGATCCCTCCCATATCCGCTCGATCCTGACCGCCGTGAAGGTAAACAACGAGCTCGAGCGCATCGCCGACGCCGCGGTCGCGGTCGCCGATCGGGTCGTCTCGATCGGCGAGCGGACCACGCCCTTCCCCCAGACCACGCGGGTCATGACCAACTCGGTCACCGCGATCCTCCGCGACACCGTCAAGGCTTTCGACAAAATCGATGCGGAACGCGCCAAAGCGGTCCTCGCCGCCGAGGGCACCGTGCTCAAGTTCCAAGAGGTGATCGTTCGCGACTGCGAGCAGCGGGTCGCCGACGGGCGGATGGAGGTCGATCTCGCGTTTGATCTGCACGCCATGATCAACCTCGCTGTTGTGATGGCCGACCACTGCACGAATATCGCCGAGCAGGTGATCTACCAAGCGACCGGCGCGATCGTCCGCCACACCACCGAGGGCTGGATCGAGCAGGACCTGCCCGAGGGCGAGTAGTTTTTTTTACTTCTTCGACGCCTTGTAGAACGGTAGCGGGACGATCTCTCCATCGAGCATGTTGCGTCCCGCATCGATCTGCACCCTGGTGCCGACCGTGTTCTTGTCCGCGTCGACATACGCCATCGCGATGGATTTCTCGAGCGTCGGGCTCATGCACCCGCTCGTGACGAACCCCGCGGGCTCTCCATCAATCACGATCGGCATGTCCTGACGAGCTGTCCGCTTGCCGTCGAGCACAATCCCCACCAGCTTCTGCTTCGGGCCGCCCTCCGCCTGGGTCTTGAGCAGCGCTTCCTGCCCGATGAAGGTCTCGCCGTCTGCCTCGACGGACTTGTCGAGGTTGATCGCGAAGTCCATCCCGACCATCAGCGCGTTGAGGTCTTCGGAGAGCTCGTGCCCGAACAGCGGCATCGCGGCTTCAAGCCGGAGCGTGTCGCGTGCGCCCAGCCCGCAGGGCTTGATGACGGCCTGGTCCTCGTCGGACCCGAACTCCTTCATCAGCATCTTCATCGCCATCGGCACCGCCGACGCGGGGAGGATCACCTCCACGCCGTCCTCGCCCGTGTACCCGGTCCGCGAGATGATGACCTTCAGGATCATCAGGTTCTTGACCGTGAAGCGGAACTTCTTGAGCGCCGGCACCTCGCTGGACACCTTCGAGATCAGCTCCATCGCCCTGGGCCCCTGCATCGCGATCATCGCGGTCTTCTCGGTCCGGTCCTCGACCTTGACCTCGTAGCCCCTGTCCGCGATCACCGCATGAATATGCCCCAGGATCTTCTCACGGTTCGCGCCGTTGACAACAAAGAGGTACTCCTTGTCGTCCATCTTCATCGCGATCGCGTCGTCCTTCACCCCGCCGTGCTCGTTGCAGATCAGTGTGTATCGGCACTGACCATCCTGCATGCCGTTGATGCGCCGCGAGCAGATCCGCTCGAGCAGGCGCCCCGCGTCCTTGCCCTTGAGCGACAGACGCCCCATATGCGAAACATCGAACATCCCCGCGTTCGTCCGGCAGTGGATGTGCTCGTCGCGGATCGAGGTGTCGTACTTGATGGGCAGCTCCCACCCCGCGTAGTCGACCATCTGGCCCTTGTATTCGATATGCTGGTCGTACATCGGGGTTCTGAGCATCGTCTTCTCCATCATAAAAACCTCAGCGGAAACGGAGTTTAGTCCCCGCCGCCCTTCGGCGTGGGCCAGGGCATGTTGTCGATCAACCGCACACCACCCACCCGAGCCGCGACGAGCGCCCGGCAAGCACCCTTGCCCGGCTTCAGCAGCGTCAACGCATCGCGGACCACCGCGTACTCGGGCTCGATCCCGCGGTCCGCGAGCACCTCGCTCATCACGCGTTCGCCCTCGGTCGCCGTCCGCGCCTTGCCCGCCTCGGTGAGCCCCTCGGAGATTCCCACGGCTTGTTCCCGGGCGGCTTTGGACAACAGCTGATTCCGCGAGCTCATCGCGAGCCCGTCGTCCTCGCGGACCGTCGGCACCGGGACAATCTCGACCGGGCGTGCAAGCCGGTCGCTCATCTGGCGGATGACCGTGAGCTGCTGCCAGTCCTTCTCGCCGAAGGTCGCCGCGGATGGACGACAGAGATCGAACAGCCTCGCCACCACCTGGCATACGCCCTCAAAGTGCCCCGGCCGATGGGTGTCCTCCAGATCCGGACCATCGGCGGCGGGCGGGAGCGTCGGCACCGGGATCGAACGATTCGGGGGGTACATCACCCCGACCTCTGGTGCGAAGACCACATCGACACCAAGCCGCCTGCAGATCCGCGTGTCCGCTTCGAGATCACGCGGGTATTTATCGAAGTCCGATTGCTCATTGAACTGGGTCGGGTTGA
>JAGQOC010000224.1 GCA_020427745.1 Phycisphaerales bacterium
GAAAACCCCGTTGGGAGGTGAGAATCCGCGAAAATGTGCCTCGCCCCGCAATGCTCAAGACCACCCGGATCGATCACCCCGAGCTGCTCGATCACTCGTCCGATGTTTCCGTCCGAACGCACAATCGCACACCATGCCCTGTCGCCCTTGGACGCGAGGGTGACCACCGCGGGGAGGCACTCGTCCGGAATCCGCACGGACGCGACCCGGGCGGTCGGGACCGGGATCAGGGCACAGCCGAGCGTACGTGCGAGCACCTTCGCGGTGGTGGTCGCGATGCGGAGGGCTGTATATCCGCCCGGGCCGATGCTGACCGCGATCGCACCGATGTCGGCGGGTGTGACCGATACCTGCGAACAGACCTGGTTGATGAGCGCCATGACCCCATCGCTGCCGCGTGTGTTTTTCGGCATTACAGCGCCCGCGAGCGTCTCGATGGAGCCGTCATCACGCACGCGGGCGATCGCGATCGCGCGGGCGTCCGGCGACGCGGACGGGTTGGAGATCTCGATCGCGATGGTGATGCTCATTGGTCCGGTTCTCTGCGTTGTCGTTTCTGCTCGCCTCGTCGCTTCTTCGCGCTGATGCGCCGCTCGATGGAGCCCTTTGTCGGTTTGGTCGCGCGGCGCTTCTTGGGCTCGATCACGGCGCGGAGCACGAGCTCGCGGAGCTTGTCGATGCACGCTTTCTTATTCTGCGCTTGCGAGCGTGAGCCATCGGACTGGAGAACGACCTCGCCCTCGCTGTTTATTGATGAGCCCGCGAGACGAACGAAACGCCTGCGTGCCCGTTCGTTGAGCGCGAGGTCATCGACAAAGACACGCAGCTGCGCCTTGGTCGAACGCTTGTTAACATTCTGCCCGCCGGGCCCGCTGGAGGCGACGAATGTGCAGCGGAGCAGATCCTCGCGGACAAAGACACCCGGCGCCAGACTCACGCTCCCGGGCGTTCCCGCGGGTTGATGGGATGGTGTTTTCGGGGTGTCCACCCATGTGCATAGCAGGCGTGGGGGTGAATTGCAAGTGATTATCCACATCCATCTTGCGCAATGAAAAGTCGGAGGCTCACCCATTGACCCGGGACGATGAGTCTGCGATACTGTGGGTTGCCGACATCTGCCAGCCGCCGGAGTCGACCCGCTCGACCCCCTCGGAAACGCGGTGCTCAGCGGCCGGCTGATTCGGGACGCCTCGGGGGTCCCGGGGACCCAACATCATGATTCGCCGTTGCGATGCGGAGAGGACAGACGACCCATGAAAACGATCACCAAGAAACTCCTCATCGACCGCATCGCAGACTCCAAGGGCATGCGCCGTGTGGATGTCAAGGATGTCGTTCAGGAGTTCCTGGACCAGCTTGTGATCGAACTGGGCGAAGGCAACCGGCTCGAGTTCCGCGACTTCGGCGTCTTCGAGGTCAAACAGCGCGCCCCCCGGATGGCCCAGAACCCCAAGACACTCGAGCGTGTCCCCGTCCCCGCCAAGAACACCGTGAAGTTCAAGGTCGGACG
>JAGQOC010000225.1 GCA_020427745.1 Phycisphaerales bacterium
GCCGCCGCGCGTGACGCCCTGCTCGATCGTCTCGGCTCGCTGCTGCTTGCGCTCGGACCACGCGTGCTCTCGTTCCACCGGGGTTGGCGTCCCGGCCAGATGCTGGATCGCCTGACCGTGATCGAGCTCGCGGGCGCCAACGAGACCGTCCGGCAGCTGATCCCCTCGGCCTGGCTCAGCGGGATGTTCCACGGCCTGATCCAATCCGGCGCGCGGAATGAACGCCTCCGCTGCGTGTGTCTTGTCGACGATGCCCAGCGCTACCTGGCCGGCGACGGTATCGGATCGGGAGAACAGACAGAGATCTCGATGCTGCTCGGGCTCCTTCGGACCGCGGGCCTCTCGGTGATCGCCAGCTTCCAATCGCTGGAGGGCGTCTCCAACGGCACGCTCGCCAACATGACCGCGCGGGTGGTTGGGCGGCTCGGGGTCTGGACCGACTGGCAGCGGATCTCGCGTGAGTGCGGGCTCGATCCCCGGCAGGCCCAGTGGATCCAGGCCCATCTTGGCCCGGGTCGGTACATGATGCATCTGCCGATGTCCCACTGGCGTCATCCGTTCATCGCGCAACTCCCACGTCCCCGGCTTCCGGCGGTGAAGAGCTCGGACCTCGACGCCGGACGCACGGAGCTCGATCGGCTCCCCGTGATCCCGTGCGACCGGTTCATGGACTGGACACCCTGGAAGGGCGGCTCGGTACGAACCGCCTCCCCGCTGCGAACAGCGGAGGGAACAGCGGCGACCACCACCCCACCCGCAGCAGGGACCGCCGATGATCCGAACGAACCCGAGCTCACCGATCACGAGCAGCGACTGCTGCTGGCCGTGGTCGATGCCCCATTCCAGCCCGTATCGGTCTACCACACACTCAGCGGCATGAAGCCCGCCGACGCCAAGCGTGCGAGGGAGTCGCTGATCCAACGCGGGTACCTCCGGGTCCACAAGGCACGCATCAAGAGCCGTGGCCGCCAGCCGATGCTGCTCGAGCCGACCGACGCCGGGATCGATTGCGCCGCGCGGCTGCGCGACAGATCGGGTCAATAAAGAGTGAGGGGCGTGCGGCCCCAGCACAGACAACGGCATTGCGGGGGAGGGATCCGGATGCGGGGCGGCGGTCTGCATCGGTGGATGGTGCGTCAGCTCGAATCCGCGGCGAACCAAGCGGGTTGCTGGACGCGGGTCGAGGCGTTCGTAGGACGCGGCTTCGTGGACCTCGTTGTTGGCCACGGGGATCAGCTCATCGCCATCGAGGTCGAGCTCACCGCAGCCCGGATCCCAAACGACATCACAAAGGCGGAGTCCATCGGGGCCACCGAGCTCTGGATCATCGCCCCCAACAGCACGCACATCGGTCGGTACCGACGGAAAACGAAGCGATCCACAGGATCAAGAACGCGTGTTCTTGTCCTTTCACAACCCCAGGCACTGCGGGCACTTGCCCGGATCGGAGACCACTTTGATCGCACCGTATGAAACAGGACAGCAACACGAACAAGAAATCAAGAATGCAGAACACACCACCACGAACCCAAGAAAGTCAGGATCGCCCGTGCTCAGCATGCCCAACGGGTGCAGCCGCCAAGGCCTCCGACCGAATCTGGAGGACACCTGGATCGCAGTCCAGCACCAGACGCCAGATGGTCTGGTCACACTCCTCGGGGTGTTCGACGGGGTCGGGGGCGGCGAGGAGGGCGAGCTCGCCAGCGCCGCGGCCGCTCGATCCATCGCCGAGTCATTCGGCGGGGTCGGGATGCGGAGCATTATCCATGACCGCAGCTGGATGTACGGCGCATTCTTCAACGCCGGGCTCGGAGTCCAGCTCGCGTGCACCGGAGCAACCACCGGCGTCGTCGCCCTGGTCCGCGATCGGCATGTGCTCATCGGCTGGGTCGGGGACTCGCGTGCGTGCTGCGTCAGCGCCGACCGGTGCGGCCTGCGCTGGCTCACCGAGGACCACCATGGGGTGAGCGAAACGGGCGTGCCCGCGCTGACCCGGTGGCTCGGTGCGGCGGGGTCCGATCCGTACTCGATGCACACCGCGGAGCTCGCCGAGCTCACCCTGCAGCCCGGTGAGCTGCTCATGCTGACGACCGATGGAGTCCACGGGACGCTGAGCGATGAAGAGCTGCTCATGATCGTGCGTGGATGCCAAGTCTCCAGCCCGCGCTCGAACGCGGCCCGTGTCCTCTGCGATGCCGCGATCGCCATGGGTTCCACGGACAACTGCACCAGCCTGCTCCTGGCGACAGAAGCCGGCAACGACCGTACAGAGGAGGCCGCCCATGGCTGAACAGCACCGCGTCGCCACAATCGGCGATGTGCTCAATACCCGCTACACCGTCGTCGATGTCATCGGTCAGGGCGGGCAGGCGGTGGTCTTCGCGGCCACCGACCCGAACAACAACACCGTGGTCGTCAAGCAGCTGCTCTCGGATCCTTCGGACAAGGACCACGCGCTGCAGGTCGCCCGGTTCGAGCGTGTCGCCGGGATCCGCATCCCCCACCCTCAGGTGGTCAACCCGATCGATTCGTTCAGAGACCTCGGGTACTTTCAGGTGTTCGATCGGATCGACGGCAAGGAACTCGGTCAGCTCTCCACGCCGATCCCCTGGAAAGAGGCGATCCGCCTGGTCCGATCGATCGCGGGCACCCTTGTGTCCATCCACCAGCACGGCGTGGTCCACCGCGACCTCAAGCCGAGCAACATCCTTGTGGACCAGGCCGGCACCCCGCACCTGATCGACTTCGGGATCGCGCGGGTCGCGGGCACCGACACACTCACCCCGACCAACGCGGTGGTGGGCTCGCTGATGCATGTCGCGCCCGAACAGCTCCGCGGCTGCGGTGTCGACGGGCGGGCGGACCTGTGCTCGCTCGGGCTGATCCTCTTCGAGCTGCTCACCGGACACCCGCCCCGCGCCGGCGGGGACGATGCGCTCAAGCAGCAGGCGATGCACGAGACCCCGCCCCCGCCCTCGTCGTTGGTGACCGGGATCCCGAGCGGGCTCGACGAGATCGTCGCCCGCCTGTGCGCTCTGGACCCGGACGACCGCTACCCCGATGCGCGGGCTGTGCTCGATGCGATCGATCACCTAAGCAACGGGGCTGCACCATCAGGCACACGCTGTCTCGCCTGCGGTGCCCGGGCCGCCCATTCGCAGACCGAGTGCGGCGGTTGCCAGCGTCTGTTCCCCCGCGACCACTTCCGGCTCGAACGCACGAAACCCCGCGGCGGCACCAGGCAGTACCTGATCCCCGAGGGCAGCTTCGTTGTCGGGCGTGAGCAGTTCGCCCCGGAGGACCTGCTCGTGAGCCGGAAACAGTTCGCGATCGGCAGCGGGCGTTCGCTCGCCATCCGCGACGCCCACGCCCGCAACCCCACGCGGATCGATGGCGTGGTCCCCTCAACCACCACGCCCGCACGCTGCGGGCAGCGGATCGCCTGCGCCAACCACGAGTTCGTGATCACCCGACATTCACCAACCCATTGATCCGAAAGGAACCCAGCCATGAACACCACGCTGCAGAACCTCACGAAACTCATCGGCCTCGGTCAGCCCGAGGATCACCGCACCCGGATCGCCGCCGATCATGACGAACACGGCGGCACCGGCGTGTACTCCGAAACGGTCACCCGGATGCACGAGCCCGCCCGCCGCCAGGCTCCCGCCATCAACGAGCTGCCGACCTGGTTGAACATTGATGTGTCCATCTCCATGGGCGAGCGGTATTCCGGTGCCAAGTCCAAGATCCAGGCCGCGGGGCTCGCCGCCCAGTCGCACATTGTCGAGCGTGCGCGGGGCTGCCCGGACGCGGAGATCGGCATCATCACCTTCAACCACGCCGCGCGGGTCGAGTACCCGATCGCCCCGCTCGCGTCCGCCCGCGCGGGGATGATCAAGACCGTCCGGAGTCTCACGACCGGCGGCGGCACCGACATGGGCGCGGCGATGGAGTGCGCCCGCCAGCAGCTCGGCAACCGGCCCGGTCGTGTGGTGCTCATCTCGGACGGGCACGGGGGTGACCCCGTGCCCGCCGCGGCACAGATCAAGGCGAATGGCGGCATCGTCGAGTGCATCGGGATCGGGAGCAACCCCGGCAAGGTCGACGAGCGCCGGCTCCGCCGAGCGGCGAGCGTGATCGACGGGCAGACGCGGTACTGGTTTGTCCGCGACCTGAACCTCTTGACCCAGACCATGACCATGCTCGCGACCAACACCATCCAGTAGTGAGGTGCCCCATGCACACCCGTTCTCCCGAACGCGCCCACGCGATCAGGGCGCTGACACTGATCGCGGGCATCTACATCCTCGCCCGGACCCTCAACTGGACCGGGCCCGAGAGCACGATCCGGTGGATGCCCGAACTCCTTTCCCCCGCGATCGCGATCATCACGCTGTGGGGCGTGTCGCGCGTGTTCGCCAACCGGAGGCCATAACCATGCGTGTGCGACTGATCGGACAACTGCTGCTCGGCTTCGCGTTCCTCTTGATTGTGTGGAATGTGCTGGAGAGCGAGTTCGGGTACTGGACCGTCCGGCGTTGGTTCAGCGGGTGGACCCCCGTGGATGTGATGTTCGTGATCGCGGTCGGGCTCGTTGGGCTGATGGTCCTCGGATCGGACCAGACCCGGCCCCCGGGGTCCGGGCAGCCCCCCCAGCGGACACGGACACTCTGGTAGCCCTCCCGCAGCCCTGTTCGGGAACGATCAGGGCTGCCTTTCTTGTCTTCTTTATGGGTTTTCTGGCCCATTGGGGGCATTTGTTGGACTCTTTGCGGAATATACTGTATGATTTTACCGACAGTATAGGCGCCGCCATGAACGACCCCATGAACACAACCACCGTGGAACACGCCCTCCGCAGGCTCGGCGAGGTCGTCGAGTACCACACCGGGATCGAGATCCTGCTGGTCGGCGGCGCGGCGGGGATGCTGACCAATCTGCTCGGGCGGAACCGTGTCACCACCGACTGCGATGTCATGGTCTACCTCCCCCCGAACGCAATGGCCGCCGTGCAGCTGGCCGCAGAAACAGTCGCCGATGAACTCAAGCTTGCGCCGAGTTGGCTCAACAGCGATGTGCAGCTCCGCGTCGATGCGCTGCCCGATGGCTGGGAGCAACGCAAGCAACTGGTCGGAGAGTTCCAGAGGCTCCGTGTCCACGCGATCAGCCGCGTGGACCTGATCGCCATGAAGGTCCTCGCGGGGCGCGATCAGGACATCGAGGATCTGGAAGCGATGCGGGTGCGTGTGGATGATGCCGAGTTTGTCCGGCGGTACCTGGGAGAGCTCGCGAACAAGGGAACGGACCCGGGCCAGATAGACAATGCGCACGCCCTCCTCGGGGCGTTGGAGATCCACGAGCATGAGTAGCCAACTCGACCATCTCATCCGCCTCTGGAGCACGCTCGGCGCGGGCTTCGATGCACGCCCGGTCGATGGACCCATCGATCTCGAGCGGCTGCTCCTGGAAACCGCGCGACGGGCCCCCGCGATGTCGCGTCTGTTCATCATGGCCGCGACCTGGCTGCACACCTACGGGGACCTGGTCGCCAAGCACCGGCTCAAGCGTCTGATCCGAGACGAGCTCGAATCCGAGCACCAACCGGTTCTGGGGCTGCTGCTCGATATCGCTCAGCAGGGCACGCACCCGCTGGAGTTCCAGTCCGTCATCAAACTGCTCGATCCCGCCGAAGAAGAGCGGCCGCTCTTCGAATCCAACCGGAAGAACCCCAAGCTCGCGGGGATCTCCGAGGAACGGGCCTCCGCGCTCTCCCGGAAATGGGGGCTCTGGTGCCAGCCGATCGAGTTCAAGACAGACGCATTGCGCCCGGCGGCGTGGATGATCCAAAGCCAACCCCAGCTGCGAACCCGCGCGGACTTCCGGGGCGATCTCCGCGCATCGATCCTGGCCGCGCTGCGGCACGACGAAGGCGCGGGGCACAGCGAGTCTCGGCTCGCGCAGATGGCGGGTGGGTCGAGAGCCCAGCTGCGCAACGCGCTCGGCAACCTCAGAATGACAAACAGGGTCGAATGGCGACGCGCAATCAACTCGAGACGGAGCGAGATCTGGCTCACCAATCACTCGACGAATAGAGATTCTTGAAACCTCTGCGCGTACAGATCAACATCATGAACCACGCACGGAGTTACTCAAGACTCGGATTGCCCGCGCTCGAGAACACACCAACGATCCGACCGGAGCACCGGTCACCATCTCGGCACTCCACGCGGATCTTGAGTGTCACCCCACGGAAGCCCACCGCGACCGGGCGGTGAAAGAGCCTACGCAACCCGACCGACCGCTCGCTGTAGCTCACCAGCTGCACCGACCCGCCCGGCGCTTCGACCGTGGTCCCGAGGCTCGCGAGCGTCGAGCCGGGGAGGGTGCTGCCCGCACCGGTCGCCGTCCCGGCGGGGACCCCGGAGAAAGCGGGTGGCGCGGGAACCGATGCCCCCCCGGTTCCGTCAGCACCGCCCGCCGCGGGGATCAGCGGCAAGGTCGCCGTCGCCCGGAAGCCGCCCGACCGGGCGGAGAACACACCGATGTCCAGGGCCCGCGCGTAGAACACTTCCGAGATCACGCGCATATAGAACTCGCCCTGCGGGCAGCACGACGATGCGTTCTTGGGATGTGTCCCGTCCGAACTCCGCGATGCGCGTTCACCATCGAGATCCAACCCCGCCTGGAACATCGCCGCCTGGAAAAGATCATCTCGCAGCCAGCGGATCCGCTGCCCGTCCGGGCAATCCGTCACCGCATCAAGAAGCCGGTCCACAGAGAGCGAGTAGGACTCGGCGGAGGGCACCTTGACACTCACCTGGGAGATCCGCGCATCCGATGCGTTGACGCCCAACTGGAACGCCTCAACAGGGATCAGCGCGGCGGCGTCCGCCCCCGAGTAGGTCACCGCGGAGAAGTCGGGGAACCCGACCAGGCGGAGCCGGTTGGTCCGATCGGGGGTGCGTGCGTTCAGAAGGCTCCCGCTGAACACACTCTGACTGCCCGCGTTGGGCTGATCGAGGAGCATGTCCACCCCGGACTTTTTGATCGCGGCGAGCAGATCCTTCGCCTCCTTGAGTTCTTCTTCGGCTTTCTTCTTTGATGCCGCATGCTCCGCTTCGACCCGGGCATGGGCCGCCGCATTGGTGTTGTACGCATCCTGACGGACCGCAACATCCTTCTGCGCCCCGTTGAAGGCAACCTGGGCCGCCTGGACCTTCGCGGTCAGTTCCTGGATCTCTTTGGCCGCATCAAGATGCCCCTGCAGTTTGTCCTCCCACCACGCGATGAGCTTCTGCTGGGTGGCCAGCGCCTTGCGGGCGGCGTCCAGATCCGCCTTCGCGGCGGCCTGCTCGGGTGTGCCAGGAGTGGTGCTGTTGTACGCGGCTTCCGCTGTTGCCACATTCTGTTTCGCGACATCAAGGTTCTTCCGAAGGGTATTGATCTGCTGCTGGGCCGCTGCTCCGTCGCCCTCAGGGACCGCCGCCTTCGCTGCGTTCAGATCCGCCTGGGCCATGGCCAACTCGGCGGTCCGCTGGGTGAGCGCGTTCTGCGCCTGCTGCAGGCTCTCCTGCGCGGTCTTCACATTCTGCTTCGCGTCCTCCACCGGTTTCGTGATGATCTTGAGCGCATCGGTCTTCTTCTGCACTTCCTTCTTGGCGCTCTCGATCGCCGGGTTCGAGTCCCCGAAGATTTTGTTGTACTCCGGTGTCGACGGGGGTGCGCTGATGGTGTTGCGGTACTGGTCATCGATGAGGTTGTTGACATCCAGCCGCGCGAGCCGAGGGCTCATGCCGAGCCGGAGCCTGCGCTGCTT
>JAGQOC010000226.1 GCA_020427745.1 Phycisphaerales bacterium
TCATCGAGATGATGATGGCCAAGAAGATCAAAAACCGCTACAAGGACTGCACGGACCTGCTCGTCGATCTCCGCGCCCTGAAGAACGGGGAAACGCCCCCGATCGCGCACAAGGATGTGTTCCACGCGGACGACCTTGCGTCGCTCGCGGCCGCGGAAGCCGCGGTGCAGACTGTTATCCCCGAGGACGAGTCCAAGCGTGGGCAGAAGTCGGCGATGGACCACCTGCTCTGGCCGCCGTTCCTGATCCTTGCGGCGTTGTTGGTGCTGAGCCTGATCCTCCATATCGTTCAGATGGCGTCGTAAAAGGGTGCTGCCGCGGGAAAGATCGTGTCCGGGGAATGCCCCTTGATGCTTGCCTTTTCGGGGTTGGCGTGGTTCAATAGTGTTCCGAGGGGCATCCGGGCTCCTCATGGCGGGGGGTGTTCCCGTCGATAAGTGGGATGTCCCCGCAACCCGGATACGGACCAAAGAGAAGGAGTCAGAACATCGCTCGCAGACGCTTTATGAGACCGCAGGGACCCGTCCAGCGGACCAGAATTAACCACATGATCCGCCTGTCCCCGGTCCGTCTGATCGGCGCGGACGGCGAACAGCTCGGGGTTGTTGAGACGCCCGATGCACTCCGGATGGCCCAGCAGGCCGGGCTCGATCTCGTCGAGGTCGTCTCCGACTCACGCCCGCCCGTGTGCAAGATCATGGNNCAAGTACAAGTACGAGCTCTCCAAGCGCGAGAGCAAGTCCAAATCATCGGGGCACGAACTCAAGGAGATTCGGCTCGGGCGATCGATCAAGATCGACCAGCATGATGTTGGCATCCGTGTTGAGCAGGCCCGACGATTCCTGATCGCGGGGCACAAGGTATCGATCACCCAGCGTTTCCGCGGGCGGGAGATCATGCACAAGGAGCTCGGCGAGGAGCGGCTGTTCAATATCTGCACCGATCTCGCGGATGTCTCCAAGATCGAGATGCCCCCGCGTGGGCAGGGACGGGCGATCTCGGTCGTCCTCGCGCCGGACAAGCCCAAGATCGAGTCCTATCTCGCGAAGCTGAAAGCCGAGGGCAAGAAGATCGAGGAAGACCTCGAGAAGCTCGAGGCGGAGGTCGCCGCGCAGAACGCTCAGGCCGACGCGGAGGACCACGACGAGGAGCCGAAGAAGACCAAACAGAAGGGTCCCAAGGATGATCGGGCGAGCAACCCGGTCGACGACGAGATCGCGGATCTGCTTGGTGGCTGAGCCAAAGTGAGCACACGAGTCGAGTGGCCGCTTCGAGTAATCGGAGCGGCCTTTTTTGTGCGCGTACACTTGGCAGATGTCGGAACCCCAGCAATCCCGATCGACCAGGCCGAGCATCCGGATCGAGGGGGAGCATGAGATCGGCAACGGCTGGCTGTACACCTTTACCGTCGAGTGGGCGAACGCGGCACCGACGGATCACGAGCTCACACTCTCCTGGGTGGACCAGGAGCATCTCGTCCGCGGCACGGTGACGCCGAGTGCGCTCGCGCAGATCGCTGCCCAGATCGAGGCGGAGCACTTCGGAGCGCAAGCGATGCCCGCGCGGTGCGATGTCTCGATCCTACGCCGTCGGATCCCGGGCTTTGATGAGCGGGTCAGGGGTCGTTAGTCAGCCGTCGCGTTGTGCGAGTAGTTTCTTCAGCGAATCGCGGAGCCGTGCGTGCAGATCGGCGTCCGCGGCTGTCGCGTCGGCGACACGGGCGTTTGCGAAGTTGTATGCCTCGAACGGTCCTTTGAGTCGGAGTTCGGGGTCCTCGGTCGAGAAACGAGGCACGCAGTGCCCGTGGAGCTCGGGCACCTGGTTGCAGAGAACAAGGTAGTTGATCCGTTCTGCCCCGGTCGCCTCAAGGATCGCGTCGCCGAGGAGGACCAGATCGCTGAAGAACTGCTCGCGGGCGCGGTGGTCGAGATCGTTGGGGGATGCGACAACGGGGTCGGGGATGAGCATGCAGCAGCCGGTGATCGGCGTGGGCTGGTACTTGCCGAGGATCGCGTAGCCGCTGGGTAGCTTGGCGATCAGCTCGGGATCATTGCCGGCTTTGATGCGATCGAGACGGTTGGAGATGGCGTTGGTCATGGTTGAGCGTATGCAACAGCGAATCACCGGAGTTGGTATACTTGGGTATGAAATATCTCGGGATACTCATCGCGTTTGTTGTTGCTTCGTTCACGGTCTTTGCGAGCGAGCCGCAAGCATCTGCGGAGACCAGCACGGTCTCCGCAGCTCGTGACTATATCTTCACTTTGCTTGTGCTGGATGATCCGGACGCCCTGTCTGAGGATGAGCTCAAGGTTGC
>JAGQOC010000227.1:0-509 GCA_020427745.1 Phycisphaerales bacterium
GTCGCACACCATCTGTGAGCCATGCTCGTTGACCGAGTAGTATGTATCGTGTTCGATCCCGAAGTCGTGGTGGGCGGCCGCGAGGTTCACAACCATGTCCACGCCTTCCATCGCCTTGTCGAGTGCTTTGGGATCGCGGATATCGCCCTTGATGAACGCGTTCTTTGCGGGCTCTGTGCCGGGCGTGGGATCGATGAGATCGAGTGTAATGAGCTCATGCCCGAGCGCACCGAGATCGCGGTGAAAGTACGACCCGATAAACCCGCTGCCCCCGGTGATAAGAATCTTCACAACGCGTCCCTTTCCGCCCGCTCGGTGGGCAGATCCGATCTACTTGCCAACCACGACTCTGGTTCGCACTCCGGAAAATAATCGGCCACTTCAGCCTCGAAATCATACCCGGTTCACTAAAACCCGCCGAACATCCACGGCGCGATCAGCACACACAGCACGCCGCACAGGATCGTGAGCGGCCCACCAAACCGCGTGTAGTCCAGCCACTTGTACCC
>JAGQOC010000227.1:554-4790 GCA_020427745.1 Phycisphaerales bacterium
GAGAACTCGCAGCTCGCCGCGATCGTGATCGCGACCACGAACGGCATCGGGTTGATCTGCTGCTCGGTCGCGACGGCGATCGCGATCGGAAACATCAGGACCGCCGCGGCGTTGTTGGTCATCGCGGCCGTAAAGATGCTCGTCATCGCGTAGATCACCGCGAGCAACCCCCACGGCCCGAGCGCCGATGATGCCGTCACCAGAGCGTGAGCGACATCCTCCGCGAGCCCGGTCTTGACCATCGCCACCCCGATACCAAACGACGCACCGATGACCGTCAGGATCTGGAAATCCACGCCCCTCCGTGCCTGCGGGCCGGTGCAGCAGCGTGTGAGCACCATAAGCCCCGCAGCCGTCATGGCGGATGTCATCGGATCGAGCACGCCGAACGAGAGCGCGAGCACAAGCAGCGCGAGCACCCCCATCGCGATCCACGCCCGCTCGTGGCGGAGTGTTGCCGGCGTGCCGCGTTCGTGCACAAGATAGAAGTCGCCTGTGCCCCCAAACCGCTCGGCGAACCCCTGCGGCGTCTCGAGCAGGAGTGTGTCGCCCGCCCGCAGGCGAATCTCGCCGATTTTTCCGGTGAGCTGCTGACCCTGACGACGAACGGCTACAACAACAGCACCGAAACGCGTACGGATCCCCGACTCACGGATCGTTGATCCGACCAGCGAAGAGTTTGTGGAAACAACCGCTTCCGAAATTCTCAGATTGGGTCGGTACGAACTCCCGTTCTCGATCGGGACATCGCCTTCTTCGGTGATCTGCTCGTGCGCCGAAGGCACCAACCCCTTGATCCGCTGCAGGTCCACCACCGAATCGAGCTGACCCACAAAGACAAGGACATCACCCGCACGGATCACCTCGTGCGGCGATACCGCGATGATCACATCGTGATCCCGCTCGATCCTCGCGAGGAAAAGCCCGGGGAGATTGCGGAGGTTCGCCTGCTCGACCGTCTTGCCGACGATCGGCGATTCGTTCTCGACCATCAACGCCGCGTGGTATCCCTCGTCGTGCGCGACGGCGTCCTGCACCTGCGTCGTTCGATCGGGGAGCAATCGGCGCCCGAAGAACAACAGGTAAAGCACACCAACCACCGCGATCGGCAGGCCAACCTTCGCGAGCGTGAACATCCCGAAGCGCAGCGGGTCGCCGTCGGCGTTCACGAGTTTTTCATCCGCGAGGAGTTTGGCAACGACAACATTCGTCGAGGTTCCGATCAGGGTGCACACACCACCGAGGATCGACGCGAAGCTCAGCGGCATAAACAGCTTGCTCGGGGAGATCCTGCAGCGACGGGCGATCCCGGAAAGCGTGGGCAGAAACATCGCGACGATCGGCGTGTTGTTGATGAACGCGCTCATCACCGCAACAGGCAGAATGAGTCTGGCCTGTGCGCTCCGTTCGGTCTGGGGCCTGCCCAGAAGAACGGCCGTGATCCTGTTCATCGCACCCGTTTCTTTCATCGCCGCTGCGACGACATAGAGCATCGCAACGGTCACCAGCCCCTGGTTTGCGAACCCGCCGATGGCTTCATCGGGGGCGAGTACGCCGGTAATGAGCAGCACGAGCAGCACGCCCATCATGATGATGTCGGGCGCGAATCGCCCGATCGCCATGGTGCCGATCATGGCAACGAGCAGCACAGCCGTCAGGATGGATTGCCAGTCGCCCAATCAGGTCTCCTCAGCGGGTTCTCTTGGGATCACGCCGGTGCGATGCCGAGCGCTTCGATCGCCCGGAGCATCAGCCCATGGACGCGTGGCGGGGCACACACGATGCCCTTGTTCTTCTCTAAGCCCCTGCCATGGGAGAAATCGAGGTTCCTGCCGTAGATATCGGTCACAAACGCCCCCGACTCGCTCGCAATACACGCACCGGCGGCATGATCCCAGATCCGCTCGACATACCCGGGCTTGGTGGGAAGCCGCAGGTACGCGTCCGCCTGCCCACGCGCAACAACCGCGTACTTGCACTGGCTGTCCAGCCGCACGGGTTCTCCGGCTTCACCGAAGCCGTTCTCCTCGATCCACGCGAGGATGCGATCCATGTCGGAGACATTCGTGTGCGCCTTCTCGACCGAACCGCAGACCGAGATCTCCTCACCCTCCATATGGTCGAGCCGTGTGATCCGGATTGTCTCCGCCTTGCCGTCGTCGCAGCGCGATTCGTACACGCCGTCTCCCTTGACGGCGTAGTACAGACACCCGTGCTCATCGCGCTCGTCGAGCGGCATCGACATATTCACCGGCAGGTTCGGGCACCCCATCACCCCAATTGTCGGTGTGTCCCCCTCAACAAACCCGAGCGCCACCGCGTACTGCTGGTTCCGCAAAAACCCCTTCGTCCCATCGATCGGGTCGAGTGTCCAGAAACTGTGGTGGTCCGTGTCGCCGGCGCCGATGTCGATCGCCTCGAGGATCTTCTCCGCGTTCGCCGAATCCCACACACCCCTCGCCGCGGCAACGACGGCATCGAGCACCAACGCGTTATCCTCGTTACGCAGAAAAGTTGACGATTCCTCCGCGACAAGGTGGACATGACCCAGATGCTCTTGGAGGACCATCGCGACCACCGCCTGCGAGGCGTAGTCCGCGACGGTGACGGGTGATTTATCGTTCTTAGTGATCGAGCGGATCTCCTCAAGATTGTCCTGTACCTCCCGGCACACAATGGACGCGGCAACCACCGCGTGACGGGCGGCCTCGACTTGCTTGGCGATATTGGACATCGATCCCTGCTTTCTGTGTGTGTTCAATCTGTATTCTACGCCGAGGGTTTCAATCGCCCCTGAGCACACCCCGCGCGATCAATGCCTCGACCAGTTGGGCCGCGGATTCCTCGACGGGCTGTTTGTCGGTGCGGATGTGCACCTCCGGGCGGGCCGGGGCTTCGTAGGGGTCGTCGATCCCGGTGAATCCCTTGATCTCGCCCGCGCGTGCCTTTTTATAGAGCCCTTTAGGGTCGCGGGATTCGCAGACTTCCAGAGGCGTATCGATGAAGACTTCGAGAAACTCCGCCCCCGACTCTTCGTGGATCCTGCGGACCCGCTCGCGGTCCCTTCGGTAGGGTGAGATGAAGCTGGAGATGGTCACAACCCCCGCATCGGCGAAGAGCCTCGCGACCTCGCCGACGCGGCGGATGTTCTCCTCCCGGTCCTCGGCGCTGAACCCGAGGTTGGCGTTGAGCCCGTGCCGGACATTGTCGCCGTCGAGCCGGTACGCGAGCACGCCGCGTTCAATCAGGGCTTTCTCGAGCGCCACGCCGACGGTGGACTTCCCTGATCCGCTGAGCCCGGTGAGCCAGAGCGTGCACCCCCTGTGCCCGAGGACCTTCGCCCGCTGCTCGCCCGTGACCTCGCCGTCGTGCCAGACGATGTTGGTGGAGGGGTTGGTCGGTTTCTGGTCAGTCATCGGCTTCTTCCTCCCCGGCGTTCTCGGACGCCCTGTTTCCACCATCAGGATAGACGGGCGCGGTGACTATACTTCGGTCGATTCGTGCGCCCGATCCCGGTTTTCTGCTTGCGGAGGGGGTCGAAACACGCCGATGTGTCCTCTGAGCGTTGGGCAGGGTGATCCTTCCCTGTCACAATCGATCGTCCCCGAACCGCGGAGTTTCCCCGGCATGACCCAGACCGCCGAACAGGCCCACGCGCCCTACAAGCTGACACACCTCAAGGCCCTCGAGGCCGAGGCGATCCACATCATGCGCGAGGTCGCCGCACAGTTCGAGCGCCCCGCCCTGATGTTCTCCGGCGGGAAGGACTCGATCGTGATGGTCCGTCTCGCCGAGAAAGCCTTCCGCCCCGCAAAGTTCCCCTTCCCCCTGCTCCATGTCGACACCGGGCACAACTTCCCCGAGGCTCTCGCATTCCGCGACATGCTCGTCGACAAGCTCGGCGAACGCCTGATCGTCCACAAGGTCCAGGACATGATCGACAAGGGGTTGGCTGTTGAGGATCCCGGGCCCTTCCCGAGCCGCAACCGTGCGCAGATCCCGACGCTGCTCGACGCGATCGAGAAATACCGCTTTGACGCCCTCTTCGGCGGCGCCCGACGCGACGAGGAAAAAGCCCGCGCCAAGGAACGCATCTTCAGCTTCCGAGATGAGTTCGGGCAGTGGGACCCCAAGAACCAACGACCCGAGCTGTGGAACCTCTACAACGGACGCCACCGCATGGGCGAGAACATCCGCGTGTTCCCCATCTCCAACTGGACCGAGATGGACGTGTGG
>JAGQOC010000030.1 GCA_020427745.1 Phycisphaerales bacterium
CTGGTTCATCGCGTTGAGCTGCTGGGCGGTGGAAAACTCGTTCGAGATCCCGTTCCATAGGCGCTTCTGCAGCGACTCGTCGATCTGTCGGCGGACCGAGGCGACCGCGACCCCCGCGCCGATCATGTGCGGGTCCGTCACCTGCCCGCGGATCGCCTGCAGCATCGCGACCTGACGGGCATAGCCCGGCGTCGCGACATTGGCCATGTTCTGGGCCGTGACATTCAGCCCGATCTGGCTCGTGAACAGCGCCGAGCGGGCGATATTGATTGCGGATGTCAGACTCATCGCGTTGCTCCCTTCCTGCTGCTCATCGGCGGAGATCCATAGAACTCGTCACCTGGGTATTCGTCGGGCTCACCGCGCCCGAGCGGCCGTAGGTCCCGGCGTGCGACAGCTTCGAGGCGACCTGCTGCGCGAGCCCCTGCATGTGCAGCGCCAACGCATTGGATGCACGCTGCACCGCCTCGTGCTCCACACGGAGCTGCTCGATCAGTGAACGCAAACGCCTGGACGACTGCTCGATCCGTTCCGCGGGCTCGGGTGCGAGTGTCGGGAGGATCTCGTTGATTGTCGCGGGCGAGCCGTCGGGCTTGGCGACCACCTGCTGACGATCCGTCTCGATCTGTGCGATCCGTTCAAGCACATCGCCCGTCTGCGCGATGACGCGTCCGATCGCGCGCGGGTCCGCCTTGGCGATCGCGTCACGGTGCTCGCCCGAGAGGATCAGGAGCGTCTCGTGCTCGCGTGTGAGATCGCCGAGCAGCGCATCGAGCCGATCCGTGTCCAGAGCGGGAGCCCCGGAAGGTATCGGTGTGCGAGATGGACGCGTCAGTGTGCTCATCGGTTATCCCAGGATGTCTAGGGGCTTGCTGTTGGTGAGGTCGTAGGACAGCGACGCGGCCTGTGTAGCCTGAGCCGTGTACGCCGAGTTCTTCATCAGGTCCTGCTTGATCCGCGTGACGAGCGGGAAGTCCGCGGCGTTCACAATCTTGTCTGCGATCTGCGCGTCAAGGATCGGCCCAAACTGCTTCTCCGCGTCGGTCGGTCCGAACGGTGCCGCCGCGTTGTTCGTCTCGCGCAGCTGCCTGAGGATGGGCTCGACGAGCGTGTTCGCGACCAGCTTCTGCGCCGCCTCGCTCGCGCGGAGTTCCTGGGCCTCCACAGATTTGCCTTGGACAACGCTCGGGTTGAGCTCCGCGCCGGTGAAGAGATCCTTCCGGCTCACGAGTGAACCTTGATCATCCGCGAGCCCGTCGGAACCGGGCTTGATCGGAACGAAACCCGAGGTCCCGCCGGCTTGCGGGAGTGGGCGGGGTTTGTATCCGTCTCCGGCGTCGATCGGACGGAAACCAAACGAGCCGTTGATCTGCTCGGATAAATCGTCGAACCCGTTCTGTCCGGGCTTGATCGGTCGGAAGCCCGACGCCTCGGTGCCGTTCGGGAGCGGCTGCGGGCTGAACTCATTCACGATCTTGCCCGATCCGTTGTCGGGGCGATCTCCCTCGATCGGTCGGTATGCCGGGCGGTCGTCCTTGTGCAGGCGCTGGAACGCATCCCATCCGCGCTGTGTTTTCCCGAGCGGGATGAACTGCGAGGCGCTGGGTGAGGAACCCGAAGAGACTGAATCAAGTGCGCTCATAGTGTGTTCCTTTATTCGAGCCCGTCGATGATGAGCCGTGCGTGTAGATTGCCCGATTCGTGCAGCATCTGGAGGATGTTGATCTGTTCGCGGGGCGGGATGTTGAGCTGGTCGAACGCCGCGATCAGATCGTTGAGTCGCGCGGTGTCACCGCTTGCTTCGATGGGCGCCTCGATCAGGGCAAACTCGCTGAGCTGCTCGGTCGGGTTGTTCGCGTTGGGGAGCGGCGGGGGCATGATCGTGGTGATCCGCAGATCCTTGTGCGTAATGACCGCCGGAGAGACCTGCACATCGCCCGTGATCACAATGATCCCGGTGCGTGTGTCGCAGATGACTTTGGCCGGGAGCTTGCGGATCGCGCTCTCGATGTTGGTCTCCATGATGTCGCCGTAGAACGAGGCGGGGTTCGCCCGCTCGGTCGCGGGGACCGTGATCCGGATGGTCCGGTTGTCAATCGGTTTGGCGAGCGACTCGCCCAGGCGCGTGCCGCTGAGCAGATACTGCTGATTGATCTCCGACGCCATCGTTCCCACCGCGTCCCACCCGGCGAAGTCCGCGTCCACGATCAGATCGAACGAGCCGTCGATCTCGGGCATCGTGTTCACATCGCGGACCATCTGCCCGCCCTTCGAGATCGTCGCGACGGTGGGGAAATCTTCGTCGGCGATGCTCAGCGAACCCCGCGCAAATGCATAGACCGGAGAATCCGGGAACGGCGCGAGCGGTGTGAGCAGCAGCGTCCCGCCCTCGAGCGATTTGGCGCTGTTCAGAGCGGAGATCGTGACCTTGAGCTGGTCGTCGGTTTTGGCGCCCTGACGCGGGATCTCGCAGGTGACGAGCACCAACGCCGCGGCCTTGGTCGACGCGAGGTCATCGATGCTCACCGGGTTCCCGAGCTTGGTCAGCGCCGCCGCGAGCGGGCGCGCCATGACGAGCTCTGTCCCTTTGTCGCCCGTGCCGTTGAGCCCGACGACGAGCCCGAGCCCCTGGACGACGCTGGCGCCCTGTCCCTTGAAGCGGGTAATGTCGCGCAGCGGCTTGGCGGCGTCGCTGTCCGCAACGCAGAGCCCAAGGAGCAACACCGAAATCATCATCCATCGATACATGCGCGGAATCCTTCCGCAAAGCATTTACGCGAATCGCGTGCCAATCCGTTGACACCCAGCCGATCGCGACTAGAAAGCAAACACGGTGTCGAGCACCTTGGTCAGCAGCCCCTTCTCCGAGGTGTCCTTGAGCTCACCCTCGTTCTGCAGATCGAGCGTGAGGTTCGCCATCTGGCTCGACAGGATCGTGTTCTGCTCCGTGATGTCCTCCGAGCGCACGACGCCGGAGAGCACGAGTGTCTGGATCTCGTCGTCCTTCGTGATGCGTTTGACCGCCTGGAGCACGAGCGTGCCGTTGGGCTTCACCTCGAGCACCTGGGCGGTGATCCGCGCGGTGAACTTGTCCTTCCGCTCGTAGTCCCCCTCGCCCGTGTAGTTCCGCTTGGCGTTAAAATCGAGCAGATCAACGCTGGAGATATCCGAGGACGCGATCCGGAGTTCAAGGAGCGCCAACGCGTTGATCAGCGAGTTGAGCTGCGCGTCGCCCTTGCTCTGCTTGTCCGTCTCGAGCTTCTGCGAGCTCGTCATCGACGAGGTCTCGTCGATGATGATCGTCACGATATCGTGCTGCTGGATAACCCGCGGCTCGGGTGGCTCGACATATACGAGGCTCACCTGCTGCACAGAGACCATCGGCGCAGCCGTCTCGTCCACCGCCGGGATCTGCTCTTGGGCAAGAAACAGGCTCTGGGCGAAGACGCCCGGGCTCAGCAGCGAGATCGCCGCGATCGAGAGGAGGGGTGCTGGGTTCATCTCATTCTCCGATGGGGGTCTGTGCGGGCACCTGGGTCGTGGTCTGGTTCGCGGTGTCCGCGATGATCGCCTGCCCGGGGCCGCTGGCGCGGGCGGTGAATCGGTCCTTGCGATCGATGGATTCGAGCTTGAAGACCTCGCCGTCACGGGCATCCTCGAGCGCCCGTGCACGCCGGTTCGCCACGATCGATCCGGCGATCGAGCGGACCGACACAATGTCACCGCGCTTGATCACGATCGGCATCGTCACATCCTCGACGCGGATGACATCACCCGCACGCAGGCTGGTCGTGCTCGCGAGCCCGAGCACCTCGCCCGGCTGCGCGGGGGCATCCTGCGCGGGGTACCAGCGTTTCTCGATCCGGATCATCGAGCTCTCGACGATCACGCCCCGATCGATGTCCTGCTGGACAACAAGCACCGGACGCAGCACACGCACGGCGGCGGACACGGTGTAGCTCGACTCGAAACGCTCGCCGCGATACACCGTGATCCGCAGCTTGGTGTTCACGGAGCTGCCGATCTCCGAGACCTCGACCATCTTGCCGACGGCGCTCTTGTTCATCTCCGCTTCGTCGCTCTCGCGGAAGGTCGTCTTCATATCCTCAGGGGTCACCCCGTAACGCTTCGCGAGCCACGCCCGCACACGATCGCCGACCGTGGGGTCCGGCTCCACGATCGGAAGGAGCAGCTCCGGCTCGGATCCCGAGCTCTCCGGGACGAGGCTCAGCGTGTTCCGCCAGGTCAGCTGGGTGGTGTGCCCGATCACGATGACGGATCCGCCGCGGATACTCGGCGTCTCCTTGATGAGCTTGCGGATGTTCTCGACCTCGACCGTTGTCCACTCCCCGACCTTGGGGGTGACCTCGATCTCGAGCCCGCTGAGCGCGTCGGCCTGCAATCCGGAGATCTCGGCGATCGACCCGAGCGTGCACACGCTGCCTTCCTGCATCCGGACCGTGGAGAACAGCTTCACCGTCGTGATATCGTCGGCGATGGCGGCCGGAACGAGCAACGCGAGCGTGAACAACAGCAGAGCAAGCCGGATTGGAAGTCGTGTGTAAATCATGGGTTACCGTCTCAGCTGGGCGATGGACTGGAGTGTTTCGTCGGCGGCGCGGATCGACTGCGAGTTCATCTCGAACGCTCGCTGCGTGCGGATCAACTCGATCAGCTCACGCGCCGGATCCACATTCGAGCCCTCGAGGAACCCCCCGAGGATCGTTCCGTGGTTCTGCTCACCCGGGATCCCGTCGATTGGGGGGCCGGAGGCGGCGCTCTCGGTCCACAGGTTCTCGCCGACCTGAGAGAGCCCGGTCGGATTCACGAACACGGAGAGCTCGACCTGTCCCACGAGCTGCGCCTCGGCGTTGCCCGGGACATTCTCCCAGACCTGCCCGGATGGATCGACCATCACCGAGATCGCGTCGTCGGAGAGCTGGATGCCCGGCTCGAGTCTGCGACCGTTGGAGTTGGCGAGCACGAGCTCGTTGTCGGCGTTGGTCGTGAAGTTCCCCGAGCGTGTGTAGGCAAAGCCGCCCCCCAGCGAGTCCTCGACCCGGACCTTGAAGAACCCCTTGCCCTGGATCATCATGTCCAGCGGGGAGGTCCCGGGGATGGGTGCGCCCTGCGTGAAGTCCTGCTGCGTGCCGGAGGTATTGACCCCCAGACCGATGTAGAGCCCGGTCGGACGCTGGTCGCCGTTGTTGTTCTCCACGCCCGGCTGGGCCCGCTCGATGTAGAGCAGGTCCTCGAAGTTCACCCGGGAGGTCTTGAACCCCTCGGTGTTCACATTCGCGATGTTGTTGGCGATGACATCGAGGCGCGTGTTGAGCGCCTTGAGCCCGGTCGACGCGGATTGCATTGCAAGGACTGCCATAAGTAAACCTTTGTTTAATAAATAGTTACGAAATTCGTCCGAAGGTGTTGATCGCGCGGTCGTTCAGCGAGTTCTGCATCTGGATCATCCCGATGTTCCCCTGCGCCGCACGCGAGGCCGCTGTGATCTTCATCAACGCATCCACCTCGTTCACAGCCGACTCCTCGATCGCCCCCTGCTTCACCAGCCCGACCGCCCCGATCAGGTCCAGCGGCTGCCCGTACTTGGAGACGAACTGACCGTGCCCGTGCTTCTTGAGCACCGAGCGGTCCGCGACATCCGCGATCATCAGCCGATCGACCTCCGCCCCGCCCTGGTAGATCACGCCCTGCGAATCGATCTCGATCTCGTAGTTCAGGTCGAGCTTGATCTCGCCGCCGTCCTCGCTGAGCACCGGCGTGCCGTTGCTGCTCATGACAAGCACGCCCTCGCTGTTGAGGGTGAACCGCCCGTCGCGGGTGAGCGATGGGTTGCTCGGGTCGCCGACGCCGAAGAACCCGTCCCCTTGGATCGCCAGATCGAGGGTGTTCCCGGTGAGATCCAGCGTTCCCTGAGTGAAATCGATGATGGTGGGGGCCGCGAAGACCCCGCCGCCGAGCCGCTCGAGCAGCGCGTCTGATGGCATGTTCATCAAGCCGTCTTCCTGGCGGGCCGCCTCGCGGAACATCGTCCCGGCGAGCACGGGCTTGAACCCGGCGGTATTGATGTTGGCGAGGTTCGCGGAGAGGGCGTCCTGCTGGTGGATGCTCGCGAGGGCACCGGACGCGGAGATTTGGATGCCGTAGTTCATGGGGGCCCCGGGGTCACTCGGTCGGCCCGGTTCCTCCATGAACCCGCGGCCGCCGCGTGTGACCACTCACAAACGGCGTGCCAGTCATATTGACTGATGAAGTGTCGTGAAGGATGGTGTGTGTGGCAAGCTGTGCGCATCAGCGCAGAAATGATCACTCAACGCAATACGGCGTTTCGCCCAGCGTCTCGTCGACCTTCGTCAGCCAGTCCGCATAGCCGTCGCGTCCCATGAGCCCGAAGGTCGCTTTCTTCCCGGTCTCGACGGCGGGCTGGTCGTAGGCGTCGATCCCGAGCATCCCGCCGGCGTACGCCGTCGCGATCTCCCAGAGGGCGATGAACTCGCCGACATGGTGCGCGTCGACCCTGGGCATCTTGATGGTGTAGTTCGGACGCTGCGAATCGACGAGCGCGTACTCCGTCGCACGCTTCTCGGCGTTGAGCAGCGCCGTCATCGACTTGCCTTCCAGGTACTCGATCGCCTCGACGCCCATCCCGGTGGGGATGGTGAGGTCCGGGTCGAACGACTCGACCTCGACGAACCCGATGACCTTGTCGTTGGGTCCCTCGCGGTAGAGCTGGACCTGCGAGTGCTGGTCGGTGGTGCCTAGGGCGCTGATGGGGGTGAAGCCGGTGAAGACCTCCTCGCCGCTGGTGTCGAAGCGTTTGCCGAGCGATTCGGCCCAGAGCTGGGCGTACCAGTCGCCGAGGAGCTTGAGCCCGTTGGCGTAGGGCATGAGCACATGGTTGGGCTTGCCCTTGCGGGTGCCGAGCTCGACGAGCAGCAGCGCGAGCATCGCGCCGGGGTTTTTCGTGAGGTCCGGATCGCTGCAGCGTTTGTCCATCGCTTTCGCGCCGTCGAGCAGCGCGTCGATGTCGATGCCGCACATCGCGGCGGAGAACAGCCCGACGGGCGACAGCACGCTGAACCGCCCGCCGACACCGTCCGGGACAGGGAGGGTGGTGATCCCCGCGTCGTCGCAGATCGTGCGCATGGTCCCCTTGGCGGGGTCGGTGATCGCGACGACATGGTCCGCCCAGCGTTTGCCGACCGCGTCCTGCAGGCGTTTGCGGATAATCATGAACTGGGCGGCGGTCTCGGCGGTCTCGCCGGACTTGGAGACAACATTGAAGAGTGTGGTCTTCGGGTCGCAGATCTTGAGGACGGATTCGAGGTTCGCCGGGTCGACATTGTCGACGACGAACATCCGCGGCCCCGGGCGGTCGGCGGCGGGGAGCAGGTTGTAGGTCGGCTCGTTGAGCGCGGACTGGATCGCGATGTTGCCCAGCGCCGACCCGCCGATCCCGAGGACAACGATGTTCTCGAAGCGTCCCTCGGCCTCGTTGGCGATCGCGTGGACGGCGTCGAGGTGCGCGGAACGCATGGGCTCGTTCCAGAGCTCGCGCCAGCGTTCCCAGCCGGTGCCCCGGGATTGGTTGAGCTTGCCGGTGAGCTCGCTGATGCCCCGGGCGTTGTCGCCTTGGGCGTGGACGCGTGCGGGGTCGAGCCCGTGCGGGCCGACGCGGGAGGACAAGCAGTTGGCGTAGTCGAGGGTGAGCATGGTGCAACGGTATGCTTACCGGGCGGGGGGAGCCCGCGAAAGGACAATCCTTCGTTCAGACCAGCGCGCAGAGCTGGATGTCCGCGGGCGAGGGTCTAGGGTTGTGCATGATCCACCCATGGCACGATGTCCGACCCGGTCTGAAGAACGCCCCGCTCCCGACCCACTTCCGCTCGATCATCGAGATCCCCAAGGGCTCGAGCAACAAATACGAGCTGGACAAGCAGACGGGGATGCTGCGCCTCGACCGGGTGCTGAGCAGCGCGGTGTACTACCCGGCGAACTACGGGTTCATCCCCCAGACGCTCGCCGAGGACCACGACCCGCTCGATGTGCTCGTGTTCTGCACGGAGAAGGTCCCGACGATGTGCATCTGCGAGGCCCGCGCGATCGGGGTGATGACGATGATCGACGACGGCGACCCGGACCACAAGATCATCTCCGTGCTCATCAATGATTCCGAGTTCGAGGAATACCAGACGATCCAGAACTTCCCCAAGCACACCTTTAAGATGCTCAAGCGGTTCTTCGAGGACTATAAGCAGCTTGAGGGCAAGCAGGTGGAGGTGGACGAGATCCAGCCCGCCGAACGAGCTCACGAGATCATCGAGGCCTCGCTCGCACGCTACTCCGAGGCCCGCCAGTCGGGGGTGCTCTGATCCCCCCAAGATTGGTGGTTGGATCGGTGTTTCACATGGCAGACGGTTGGACGCTGTCGCACAGCTTCGTGTTTTCGGAGTGTGGGTGGTGTTTGACGACACCACCCTGCAATCGCTGTCGCTTCCCCGTTGATGCGCAGCTTCGGCAATATCCGGAGCGAGTTGTCCGCTGAATTGATTGAATAATCAGGTATTTTGCGTGTCGGAACCGTTTCACACAGCCCACTTTTGGGTTTCAGAGCAAGCCAAGACAGTTTCGGAACGACAAGGAGGTGCGGTCGGGATGGATCCCGAGCTTCCCGCATCTGTTTTTCGTCGTTCGGTACCGCGATCGAATAAGGAGTCTCCACATGGCGCTTTCGCTCAGAACCAAACTCTTCGCCGGCTTCGGGGCCCTCATCGGTGTATCCGTGCTGACAGGGTTCATCATTATCCAGAAAGCCCATGTGGTGAAGGAGCGGTCGACCTTCGTGCTCGAGGAGTCCGTGCCGACCATGCTCAATGTCTCGACCCTCCGCGGTTCGATCCACCACGCGCTCTCGATGCATCGCGGGTACATGATCCTCGGGCTCCAGGAGCTTGCCGACGAGCGCCTCGAGGCGTGGGTGACGATCAACGAATCAATGAACCAGCTCAAGCAGATCAGCTCTGACTGGCCCGAGGACCAGCGGGCACTCGTGGTGGACCTCGAGAAGGTGCTCAAGGATTTCCGCGTGGCACAGGACAAGATCGCCGCCGTGAGCCACACGCCCGAGGACAAGCCCGCCGACAAAATCTATTTCACCCAGGCGATCCCCAAAGGCAATGAGGTCGTGGGGGCGCTGGAAAAGATCATCGTCGAGGAACGCGGATTGGATGCTTCCAAGGAGCGCAAGGTGCTCGTCGGGCGTGTGGAAGAAGCAAAGGGTCATCTGCTCAAAGCGTCGGCTGCTGTTGCCGCGTTCCTTGTTTCCGGGGCCGATCAGGATGAGGCGTACCTGAGCAAGTGCATCACAGACTGTGCCGCTTCGGTCGATCGACTCAAGGGTGATGCCCATTTGTTTACACCCACGCAGAAATCCAACTTTGAGCATTATCTGGCTCGCCGCGCGGAGTTCCTCGGGCTCGCCAATCAAGCGGTCGAGATCCGCAAGGGCGACAAGTGGTCGATCTCGCAGGATATCTGTCTGAATACGGTCACGCCGCTCGCCAACGAGGCGGACCGGATCGCAGGCGAGATCGTCGATCGACAGACCGAATCGCAGATGGCGGCGGGCGCCGATGCGCGTCAGCAGCTGAGCTCCGCGGTCGCGCTCCTTCCCAAGATTGTGGTGACCGCGGGCATCGCGTCCGCGTTGATCGGCGTGTTTGTTGCGATCTTCCTCTCGCGGAACATCGGGAAGATGATCCGCGAGGTCGCGGCCCGTGCACACGCGATCGCTTCAAGGAATCTCCGCATCGAGCCGCTCGAGGTGAAGACAAAGGACGATCTGGGCAAGCTCGCGTCGAGCGTAAACGAGATGCTCTCTTCGCTTCGTGAGATCGTCAGCGAGGTCAGCGCGTCTTCAAATGAGGTTGCCAGCGCTTCCGACCGTATCCTCGGGTCCTCGACCCAGGTCGCCAACGGCATGGAGCAGCAGATGCGCGAGGTCGAGCAGATCTCCGCAGCGGTCGCCGAGATGGCGGCGTCGGTCGGTGAGGTCGCCGAGTCCTCACGCTGCGCGTCCGACTCCGCGAGCGAATCCGCCAAGACCGCCCGTGCCGGCGGCGAGGTGGTCGGGGAGGTGGTCAACCGCATGAACGAGATCCGCGACGCAGTCCAGGCGAGCGCGCAGTCCGTGACCGAGCTCGGGCGCCAGAGCGAGCAGATCGGCGAGATCATCGAGGTCATCAACGACATCGCGGACCAGACGAACCTGCTCGCGCTCAACGCCGCGATCGAGGCGGCCCGTGCTGGAGAGCATGGACGCGGGTTCGCGGTTGTCGCCGATGAGGTTCGTAAGCTCGCCGAGCGGACGCAGGTCGCGACCGAGCAGGTGAGCAAGACTATCTCGAATATCCAGCTCGAGACGACCGACGCGGTCAGCCGTATGGAGGCGGGCACGAGCATGGTCGAGCAGGGCGTATCCCTCACACAGAACGCGGGCGAAAGCCTCGGGCAGATCGTCGCGGGCGCCGGGACGGTGACGGGACAGGTTCAGTCGATCGCGGCTGCCGCCGAGCAACAGGCGGTGGCGTCGGAGGATATCAGCCGGGGCATCTCGGAGATCACCGAGTTCGTGCGATCCTCCAAGGGCAGCACGGACGAGGCGGCGAACGCCGCGACCGAGCTGGCGAGCAAGGCCAGCGCCCTCCGAGAGATCGTCGGGCGGTTTACGCTCTGATTGATCGATAACAAAGCTTTCTCACGCCCGCGATGTTGTTCGCGGGCATTTTTTTCTACCTATAGTCCGTGCATGTTCCCCGAGATCCAACGAACACTCGTGACCCGTCAACAGATCGCCGAGCGCATCAAATCGCTCGCCCTTGAGATCGCCCGCGATCTGGAGGCCGACCTCGAGAAGGACGGGCACACCGCGCTCGACGAGGACCGCGTGGTCATCATCCCGGTGATGACCGGTGCGATGATCTTTGTCGCGGACCTGATCCGCGAGCTGCCCATGAAGCTCTCGCTCGGGCTGGTCGCGGTCTCGAGCTACCCGGGCGCGAGTGTTCGGTCCAAGGGGGCGCTGCTCGCGTCGGAGATGCCCAAGAACCTCGCGGGCAAGCACATCATCGTGCTCGACGACATCCTCGATTCGGGGCAGACGCTCGCGATGGTCAAGAAGCTGATCCTCGAGCAGGGACCGGCGTCGCTGCGTCTGGGTGTGATGCTCGACAAGCAGACCAACCGGGCCGTGGATATCGAGGTGGACTATGTCGGGTTCGAGATCCCCGACGAGTTCGTGGTGGGTTATGGGCTGGACTACGACGGGTACTACCGCAACCACCCCGAGATCGCCGTGCTCGATGCCTCGGCCCTGCCCGCGCGGTAGATCGCGTACACTCGTGCGATGTCGGCACACGATCCATCCAGAACGCATCAACAAAGGATCCCGCGATCCGAGCGGGTTATCCATTGCGATCGCCCGCACTGGTTGTTCGTCGTCACGGGCGCATGGAAATGGATCGTCTTCGGCGGAACGCTCTGGGCGCTGCTCATCATCACCGCGGGACGCACCGGATGGGCAACTCTGGGCACGGTCGGCTGGTGGGTGCCGGGTATTGTCGCGTTGCGATTGGTGGTGGGGGCGTGGGACTGGATGGTCCGTGAGCACACCCTCACGGACGCGAGGATCATCGCGCAGTTCGGGATGCTGCGGACCGTGCGCACGGATCTGCCGCTGCGCCGTGTGCAGCACCTTGTGCTTGTCCGCCCGCTCGCCGAGCGTCTCTTCGGGCTCGGATCCATCGGCGTCGCGTCGGCGGGGACGGGCTCGGTCGAGGTCGTCTGGCGTGCGGTCGATCGACCAAAGCAAACACTCGCAATGATCCGCGAGCAGACACGCCGGGTGCTCGAGGGCGATGAGCGTGAGCCGGGTGTGACGCCGGTGATCGGTCTGGTCGGTGGGATCGGATCGGGCAAGTCGACCGTCGCACGCGTCTTCGGCGATCTGGGATGCCTCGTGAGCGATTCGGACGAGTCCGTGCGTGAACTGTTGACCAGGCCCGAGGTGATTGAGCGTCTGGTGTCGTGGTGGGGTGAGCGTGTGCTTGACGGCGAGGGGCGGATCAACCGCTCCGCGGTCGCCGACATCGTTTTCGAGGATCCATCCGAACGCGTCCGTCTCGAGGGGCTGATCCACCCGATGCTGCGTCAGTCGCGTCAGGACCTGATCCGGCGTGCGATCGCGAGCGATGCGCCCGGGGTGGTGATTGATGCGCCGCTGCTCTTCGAGGCTGGGGTCGACGCGGAATGCGACACGGTGGTGTTTGTGGATACCCCCAAACCGGTCCGTGTCCGGCGGGTCCGCGAGACGCGGAACTGGGATGAGGGGGAGCTGGATCGGCGGGAGTCCGCCCAGATGCCGATCGCGGAAAAACGACGCCGATCGGGCTGGATGGTCTCCAACGGGGGTGACCAGGAGGGGCTCCGCAAACGCGTTGAGGCGGTTCTGGACCAGATCCGGGAGCAGTCGAGCAGAAACATGCGTGAGAGCGGATTTCTGGATTTGGGGTGAACAGCGGGCACCAGATCGGGTACAATGGGGTCTCGTCCGCGTCGTGTGAGCTCCGCAAGCCGGAGCCCAGAGCGGGCAACCCACGATCTCATCACGGTTTTTTCAATCCGTGCATAGGTATTCATCCGGGCGTTGCGTTGGAGCAGCTGTCCCAATCCACGAACCAAATCCGTTTTTTTCATCCAGTTTGGTGCACAGGACCCTCCCGCGTTTCACGCAGGACAGGTCTGTCTGGCGAGGGCCGGGCGACACCGACTGGCAACACAAGGGTGTCCCCGCAATGGCTAAGTCCACCGAAGTCGCCGATTCGTCCGCGGCCAAGAAGACCACAAAGAAGACGACCAAGAAGCGCACATCCAAGGCCGCGGGTGCGGAATCGGGTGTGAAGACCGAGTCCACGGTGGAGAGCAAGCCCAAGCCGGCGCCGAAGCCCGACTCCGAAGCCAAGTCGACTCCCAAGCCGTCTGATACGGACTCTGGGTCATCCGGCGGCTCGTCCTCAAGCAGCGGTCAGGGGAACAGCGGGAGCGATCAGGACAGCCGCCAGGGCGGGGACTCGGGCCGAAACCGACGCAACAAGCGCAAAAAACGACGCGGAGCAACCGGCGGGGGCGCAAACAGCGGGAACGGCGGCGGTGGGGGACGACCACGATCATCGAACTCCGGGATCCCTTCGCATGTCCTGCCCAGCGACGAGGATCTCGAACGCGAGGCTGAAGAACTCGAGCGGATCGTCGCCGCGGCGGGGGGCAAGGTTCCCGATGACGGGCTGACGATCTCGGATCTCCAGAAGATGACCCCCGAGCAGGTGTTCCAGGTCGCCGACAAGGAGGGGCTCGAGGAGTACCACCAGATCCCTAAGCAGGACCTGATCTTCAAGATCCTCAAGGCGCGTGCCGCCAAACAGGGGATCATGTTCGGTGACGGCACACTCCAGATCATGTCCGACGGGTTCGGGTTCCTCCGCTCGCCCGAGTTGTCGTACCTCCCCGGGCCCGATGATATTTATGTCTCCCCGAGTCAGATCCGACGCTTTGGTCTTCGTCGCGGGATGACCGTCCGCGGCGCGATCCGCCCGCCGAAGGAGTCGGAGCGGTACTTCGCGTTGCTCCGCGTGGAAACCGTCAACGGGCGCAAGCCGAGCGAGCTGCATGATCTGGTGAACTTCGAGGACCTGGTCCCGATGCACCCGGAGAAGCGGATCCTGCTGGAGACCGAGCCGGATTCGATCGAGACGCGGATTGTTGATCTCGTTGCGCCGATCGGGATGGGTCAGCGGGCGCTCATCGTCGCGCCGCCCCGCACCGGCAAGACGGTGCTGATGCAGAAGATGACCAAGTCGATCACGGTGAACTATCCGGAATGCCATGTGATCGTGCTGCTTGTCGACGAACGCCCCGAGGAGGTCACGGACTTCAAACGCAATGTCCCGGACCGAGTCGAGGTCGTCGCGAGCACCTTTGACGAGCAGTCGTCCCGTCATGTTGCGGTCGCGGAGATGGTGATCGAGAAAGCCCGGCGGATGGTCGAGTTTGGGGAGGATGTCGTCATCCTGCTCGACTCGATCACACGCTTGGCGCGCGCGTACAACGCGGAGATGCCCAGCTCCGGGCGGATCATGTCCGGCGGTCTGGATTCCAACGCGCTCCAGCGTCCCAAGAAGTTCTTCGGCGCGGCCCGCGCGATCGAGGGCGGGGGGTCGCTGACGATCATCGGGACCGCGCTGGTTGATACCGGGTCCAAGATGGACGAGGTGATCTTCGAGGAGTTCAAGGG
>JAGQOC010000031.1 GCA_020427745.1 Phycisphaerales bacterium
ATCCCGCACCAGTTCATGATCGTCGACGAGGCCCAGAACCTGACCCCTCACGAGGTCAAAACCATCGTCTCGCGTGTCGGCGAAGGGACCAAGCTCGTGCTCACGGGCGATGTCGGGCAGATCGACAACCCGTATCTCGACCAGTCGTCCAACGGTCTGAGCTACACCGTCGAGAAGATGCGCGGGCTCGGGCTTGTCGGGCATGTGATGCTCGCCAAGAGCGAGCGATCCGATCTCGCTTCGCTCGCGGCGGAGCGTCTGTAGTCAGTTTGTTTCCGCCTCGACGGGTGCATCGGCGCGGTACCCGACCGAGCGGACGGTCGTGATCATCTTCGCGTAGGGCTTGAGCTTGCGTCGGATCGCGGTGATGTGCACATCAATCGTGCGCGCGGTGACGGCAACCCCCGGGCCGATCGCGGCGGAGATCAGCGCCTGGCGTGTGAGCACCTGCCCCGGATCGCTGAGCAGGGTGCTGAGCAGGCGGAACTCGGTGATGGTGAGCGAGACGGGCTTGCCGTCGACGAGGGTCTGGTGTTTGACGAGATCGATGGTGATGGGGCCGAGGGTGATGTTCGTCGAATCCGCCGCGGTGCCGCCCGATCGTCGGGCGAGCGCGTCGATTCGCGCGAGGAGGATCTGCATGGAGAAGGGCTTGGTGATGTAGTCGTCGGCCCCCGCGTTGAGCCCCTCGAGTTCGTGGGCCTCCTCAGCTTTGGCGGTGAGCATGATGATCGGGATCGACGCGGTTTCGGTCTGGGAGCGGAGCCGCTTGGCGACCTCGATCCCGGTAAGCCTGGGCATCATGACATCGAGGATGATGAGGTCGGGCGCCTGGGATTTGGCAAGGTCGAGCGCCCGGGCACCGTCGGTTGCGGTGACGACACTGTGCCCGTGCTGAGAGATGTTGTACTCGATGAGCTCGAGCAGATCGGGTTCGTCATCAACCACAAGGATCTTGAGCGCCATGCGTGCCCCTCCGGGTGCGAACAAATCGGTTGCCTGCGGATGGTAGAGGGGATTCACGAGCCGCAACCCCTGAAAGCCAATGCTTTACGCGATCTGAGCGCCCCGGCGGGCTCCGGCGGGCAAAAGATGGTCCGCGAGCGGGGAATCGTCCGAAAACACTCGCGTGTAGGCGTATGCCGGTGACGCTTGGACTGCGGCAGGGGTATCGTGTGCACACACAAACGCTGCTCCGCACTGCGAGGTTCCTATATGGCGATTATGCCCGATTCATTCTGCTCCGCCGCCCGTCTCCACCTGGTTGCGGGTGCTCTGCTGTGTGCCTCGGCCCCGGCATTCGGTGGGTCGATCCACGACGAGCGGGCGTACGCCGCCGAGCTCCGCAACGAGTCCTTTCAGGATTCGATGTGGTCACCCGACCAGGTCCGGACAGACAACTCCTCGATGCGGATGTCGGCGTTGGTCCAGACCCGGTACATGGCCTCGCTCCGCAAGAACGAAACCGGATCGCCGGCGTTCGAGGCGACCACCGTGGGGTTCGATCTCCCGAGAACCCAGCTCACGCTGGAGGGCACGATCGTCAACTCGCAGCTGACCTACAAGCTGACGATGGACTCCGGAGACGCGGAGCTCGGACGCGGGCGCGGATCCTCGCCACCGGTCGCGGGGAACACCGGCACCCCGGTGCTGCTCGACGCGTACGCGCAGTACAACTTCGGCGGCAAACGCGAGGGCTACTACCTGAAAGCCGGGCAGTTCAAGCATGTGATGCACACCGAGGAAGCGGTGGAAGCCCAGTATCAGCTCGCCGTCGAGCGGTCGCTGACCAACGAGTTCTTCACCCTCGGCTATACGCAGGGCGTGGCGCTCGGACGGGTCGAACGCGATTGGGCTTGGGAGATCAGCATCAGCGACGGCGGACGCTACCTCTCGAGCCGGGAGGTCGCCAATTCAAGCTTCAACAACCCGTTCGAGGCGGATATCGCGATCGCGGGGCGTCTGGACTGGAAGCTCCAGGGCGGGTGGGAGCAGTTTGTGGACTTCACCAGCTTCCAGGGCACGCAGGACGCGCTGAAGATCGGTGCCGGCATGTTCTGGATGCTCGGGGGGGATACGAACCCGGGCGGGTATGTCCCGCCGTTGCTGGTGCCTCAGCTGATCCGCGAGGAGATCTTTGCGTGGACGGTGGATGTGCAGTACGAAGGAGACGGCTGGAACTTCTTTGCCGCGGTGATGGGCAACTACATCGATTGGCAGTTTGTCGCGAACCAGTCGCTCTATGTCTCGAACTACGGCGTGGTTGTGCAGGGTGGGGTGTTCGTCGATGACAAGTCCGAGCTCTTCGCGCGCGTGGACGGGATCTGGTACGACGGCGTGCTCAGCTCCGGGTTCGGGGTTTCTCAGGGCGAGCCTTCGACGATCCTGACGCTGGGCTGGAACTACTATGTGATCCCCGAGAGCCATGCGGCGAAGTTCACCGCGGATGTCGGGTGGGCCTCGACGAACAACTTCGGGCTCTCGGCGGGCTTCGGGAGCAGTGCCACGCTCCCGGACCCCTCGGTGACGGGGTTCATCGGGAGCACCGGGACCGAGTATGTGTTCCGGGCACAGTTTCAGATTTTGTTCTAAGTATCTGTGTTTAAATAGATTAGGATTGAGGTTCAGCCGGATTGAACCCATGGTCCGGATGACTCACCCGGTCGACTGCGCACACAGTCGGCCGGTTTTTTGACGCCCAAGCCCGTCATATTCTGCTGAGGAGAGAATTTTTCTTTCTAGCGAGTACAAACTTTTTGCGTGGAGCGGTTGATAGTGGATACAAAGGTATGTATTATCATCCGCGGTCGTCCGGGATTGAATGCCCGGGGACAGCAAGATAGATTTCCGGATCATTGTGAGACATAGCCAAACTAGAGGAGGCATCACCATGCGGACCACTATGCAGAAGAATGTTGTTGGGCTGGCTCTTGTCGCTGCGAGCGGCATGGCGATGGCCCAGTCGGGGCTGGACCTTGATCGTGCGTACGCCGCGGAGCTCCGCGCGGACGCCGATTCGCGCTCCAGCATGCTGGGTGCGACCAGCGAAGCGGGCGGGCTGAATGTTCAGGTGCTGATGCAGATGCGTTACACCGCGAACTTCCGTGACGAGCTCACCGCCGGTGCGTTGGGTGACAGCGACACCACCCTCGGGTTCAGCAACCCGCGCTCGCAGGTCCGCCTGAGCGGCGCGGTCGAGGGCACCGATATCAGCGGGCAGGTCGTCTTCGACTTCGGCAACGCGACCGATAACGGGCGTCACACCGACGGCACGGCGCAGCTCCTCGTCGCGATGGGTGCTTGGGCGATCGACGATGACTGGACCATGCTGTTCGGTCAGTGGCACAACCCGGTTGTCGCCGAAGAGGCATTCCTCCCCGAGCACACCATGGCCGTCGAGCGGTCGGGCATGAACGAGTTCTTCAACCCGGGCTACACCCAGGGTCTCGCGTTCGCGTACACCGGCTCCGACAGCTTCAAGTTTGTCGGTGCGGTCTCTGACGGTGCGACCTACGCCGGCAACCCCTCGCCGACCAACTCGGCGTTCAACTCGCAGGGCGAGGACGATATTGGGCTGACCGGTCGTTTCGACTGGCTCGCCGCGGGCACCTGGGACCAGTTCGGTGATATGACCAGCTGGAAGGGCTCGAACTACGGCGCCAAGATCGGTGCGGGCTTCCACTGGCAGACCGCCGGCGGGACCAACCCGAGCACTTCTGCGGGCGGCGGGAACGCGATCTTCACGACCCTGCTGGGCGAGGCCGTTGACGAGATGGACATCACCCTCTGGACCGTGGACGCCCAGATCGAGGGCGATGGCTGGAGTGTGTTCGCGGCGTACATCGGGCACAAGCTCGAAGCCAACGGCGTCACCGCGGGCAACAACATCGACCTGACCAACCACGGTGCGGTGGTCCAGGGCAGCCTCTTCCTGAGCGACCAGTTCGAAGCGTTCGCCCGCTGGGACTCGATCTTCTGGGACGATGTCCTGACCACAGCCGCGGGTGCGGGTGCGGACGATACGACCCACACCATCACGGTGGGCGGGAACTACTACTTTGTTCCCGAGAGCCACGCCGCGAAGTTCACCTTTGACGCGGTGTTCACGCTGGACAACAGCCTCGTGAGCGATGTTGTGGTTGGTGCGGCTGGTGGTACCGCGGGTGCCGCGGACGCGACCACGACCGGTCTGCTGGGCACTTCGGACAGCGAGTTCATGCTCCGCGGGCAGATGACACTGCTCTTCTGAGCGTGATTTGCGCGGGTTTGTAGGGTACTCGCTAATATTTTCTTCCGCATAAATTGTGCTTCCTGGCCCTGAAAACAGGGTTGGGAGCACTTTTTTTTGGGTTCGGGGCGACAAATCGATGGATCTTGGGAAAATAGTGACGGCAAACATTGGCGGAGCATCGGACAATCGCCGATAAGTAGGTTGTCCGATCGGGGAGTGTTTCCTCGCAACTGTGCAAGGCCCCGTCGGTGTTTCAAGTGTTCGTTGGTCGTCGGATGTATAACGGAACCGTCGACCTGACCCTTTTGAGTCATCCGGAGAATAAGACCATGAATAAGAGCGCTCAACTTAGTGCAGCAATCGCGCTGGCAGCCACCGCTGGTTTCGCCACCGCAGGTTCGCTCGATATCGATCGTGCGTACGCATCCGAACTCAAGGCAGACGCGGGTACCCGCAATGTCCTGAATGTCGGCAACGCCTCGAACATCGAGGTCGAAGTCGGTGTGCGTTTCAGCTACACCTACAACACCCGCAGCGACGACGCCTCGATGACCCTGGGCGATGACGACACCACCGTCGGCTTCAGCTTCAGCGATGTCGAGGTCCGCGTCTCGGGCGATGTCACCGAGAACATGCACGCCACCCTCTCGTTCGACTTCGGTCCGGACGACGGCGTCTCGGGCTCCGGCGGCGTGAACCTCGAGGACGCGTATGTTGACTGGTCGGTCAACGACGACTTCACCCTCCGCGTCGGTCAGTTCGTCCCGAACTTCTCCGACGAGGCACGCACCTCCGAGTTCCACACCCTCGGCGGCTACCGCGCAGTCTCCCACGAGTACCTCAACACCCCGTCCTGGTCGCAGGGCATCGAGGGCTGGTTCGGTGGTGACAACTGGACCGGGACCATCGGCTTCACCGACGGCTTCGGCACCTGGAACACCGCGTTCAACAGCTCCGCTGAGCAGGATTACTCCTTCCACGCACGCTTTGATTTCTACAGCGATTCCGACAAGGCTCGTTTCAACGATCAGACCTCGTGGCGCGGCTCGGCCGACGGCTGGCGCATCGGTGCAGGCATCGCCTTCGCTTCGATGGGCAGCACCAACCCCTCCGCGGCAACCGACACCGATGTCTTCTACTGGAACGCCGACGCGTCCTACGAGGGCGACGGCTGGACCGTCCGTGGTGCGGCGTACGGCTACTCGTACGACGGCGGCACCGGTGCTGACTTCGACGATCTGGGCTTCATGATCGGCGGCTCGGTGTTCTTCAACGACCAGTGGGAACTCTTCGGTCGCTGGGACTGCATGATCCTCGATGACAACGGCAACGGCCTCATCGCCGCTGCTGCGGACGACACCTTCAACTTCGTGTCGATCGGCACCAACTACTACTTCGTCCCCGAGAGCCACGCCGCGAAGCTCAGCTTCGAGGTCGGCATCTCGCTCGACGAGACCGCACTCATCGGCGGCGGTTCCTTCTCGGGCTCCTCCGTGACCGGCGTTTCGCCGATCGGTTCGGGCCCCGGCTCCTCCGGCTTCCTCGGCGATGTCTCGGGTGAGGACGGCGAGCTGATGTTCTCCGGCACCCTCCAGTGGCTCTTCTGAGTCCAGCCGCTCGGCCTTGCGGCTGAGCACTGAATCTCTGATTCAACCACCAGCCGACCTCTCGGGGTCGGCTGGTTCTTTTTTGTGATCCGATCAAGATTGGTTGATGATTGGGTGAAGGAAATGTTAAACCTGTTAGCGGGTGCTTCACCTCTCGCCTTGCGGTGTTATTGTGCAACTCCCCGCTGATCTGTCTCAGCGTTTCACACACACGCATCAGGAGCGTATCCAATGAAGACTGCCACCAAGGCCCTCGCCGGGCTCGCTGTTGTTCTCTCGACGGTGAGCGGAACCCTTGCTTCCACCGATATCGAGCAGATCCGCTCGTACTCCCTCGCCGAGGCGGCGGCGGAGTACGACGCGATCAATGTCGCCAACGCGTCGAACATCAAGGTCGCGGTGCAGGTCCAGGCCCGCTACAAGTACAACAAGCGTGACAACGCGTCCACGACGCTCACGCTGCCCGACGACGACACCACCATCGGTTTCGATCTTCGTCGTACGAAGGTCGCGATCTCGGGCGATGTCACCGAGAATATGAACGGCAAGCTGCAGTTCGCCTTTGACCGCAGAACCGGGATGGCCGCTCTTGAGGACGCGGTCCTCAAGTGGACCGTCAGCGATGACCTGACCATCCACATCGGTCAGTTCAAGCCCGGCGTGCTCCGCGAGGAACTCGTCTCGTCTAAGCAGCAGCTCACGGCGGAGCGCTCGGCGACCAACGAGACCTTCAACCAGGACTACACGCAGGGTATCGAGTTCGGCTTTGGTGGTGACCAGTGGCGTGCAACGATCTCGTTCAACGACGGGTTCGGCGCGGACAACACCGCGTTCAACTCCGCCAGCGAAGCGGACTACGGAGTCTCGGCCCGCGCAGAGTTCCTCGTCGGCGACGGCGAGTTCGGGCAGTTCAAGCAGTTCACCTCGTTCCGCGGGAGCAACGCCGGCGGGATGATCGGTATTGCGGCGCACCACCAATCGATGGGTGACACCAACCCCTCCGCGGCGTCGAGCACCGAGATGACCACCCTGACCGGTGATTTCTCGTGGGTCGACGACGGCTGGAACTTCTTCGTCGCGGGCGTCTGGCGCAGCATGGATGCGGGTGCCGCCACCATCGACGACACCGGTCTTGTGGTCCAGGGCGGTTTCTTCGCATCGGACAGCGACGAGATCTTCGCCCGCTACTCCGCGGTCTTCGCCGGCTCGGACAACGGGCCCGGCTCGGACCAGGACTATTCCGATCTGACGGTCGGCTGGAACCACTACATCGTTCCCGAGTCGCACGCCGCCAAGTTCACCCTCCAGGGGACCTACTCGTTCGACGCGACCACGACCGGTATCGTGTCGACCTCTGATGGGCACAACCTGCTCCCGGATTCCGAGGACGGACAGTTCGGCATCATCGCCCAGCTCCAGTTCCTCTTCTGATATCCGCAACCCGGATACGAACACGAACGGCGTCGCAGCACAGGGCGACGCCGTTTTTCTGCTCATATACAAGCGTGAAACTACATCCGCTCGACGGTGGGGATCCCGAGTGTCTCGAGCGCATCGCTCAGCACGCGTCGGGTGAGATCGCACAGCCGCAGTCGTGACGCCTGCGACGCGGGGTCGTCGTTGCGGAGCACCGGGCACTTGTCGAAGAACGAACTGAACCCCGAGGCGAGTTCGTAGCTGTACGCGCAGAGCCTGCTCGGCTCGCTCGCCTCGGTTGTTGAGGCGAGCGTTCGCGGGTACTTGAGCAGTGTGAGCGCGAGCGATTTTTCTGCGGGATCTTCGAGGATGAACGGTGCACTCATCGCGGCGTTCGCGTCGATCCCGGCCGCCTCGGCCTTGCGGAAGATGCTCTGGATGCGGACCAACGCATACAGCAGGTACGGCCCGGTGTCACCCTCGAACGCGAGCATGCGGTCGAAGCTGAACACATAGTCCTTGATCCGCTCGGTGGACAGATCCGTGTACTTGATCGCCGCCATCGCGACCGCTTCCGCGATGGGCTTTCGCTCGCTCACCGGCATGTCCGGGTTCTTCTCCGCGACGGCCGCGTCGGCGCGGGTCACCGCTTCGTCGAGCAGATCGCTGAGCTTGGCGCTCTCGCCCGATCGCGTGGCGAATGGCTTGCCGTTGTCGCCCATGACCATCCCGAAGGCGGCGTGCTCAAGCTGAGCAACGGAGCCGTCGGGCTTTTTGTCGTAGCCCGCTTTCTGGGCGGCGCCGAAGACCTGCTTGAAATGGAGTCCCTGGCGTGCGTCGACGCAGTAGACGAGCCGGTCGCCGCCGAGTTTGGAGACTCGGCGTTTGATCGCGGCGAGGTCTGTCGTCGCGTAGAGGAACCCGCCGTCACGCTTCCGGATGAGGCAGGGGGCCTTGATGCCCTCGACATCGATCACCAGCGCCCCGTCGTCCTCGCGCGCGATCTTGCGATCGACAAGATCCTGCACGAGCGGCGCGAGTTCCTCGCGGTAGGTGCTCTCGCCCGCAGAATGCTCGTCGGTGATCTTAGTATGCAGGCGTGCGCAGGTCGCGAGGCACTCGGTCATGGTGATGTCGTAGATCCGTTGCCAGACCTTGACAGACCGCCCGTCGCCGGATTGGAGCGCGACGAGGCGAGACTTTGCACGCTCCATATTCTCGCCCGCGTTCTCGACACGGAGCTCGCATTCCACGAGCGCCTTGGGGTGGCTGCCGTATTTTTTGATGGTCTTGAGTGCGACAAGCTCGCCCTTGCACTCCGCTTGTGCGGCCTTGTAGTGGGCGTTGAGCGTGTCGAGCGTGATGGTTTCGGTCGACTCTCCGGAGTCTTCGAGCTCGACCAGCTTCTGCACGACCATCGCGATGGGGAGCCCCCAGTCGCCGACATGACTCTGGCGTTTGACGGTGTGCCCCATGCGTTCGCTGAGCCGCGCGATCGCGTCGCCGAGGACTGTTGAGCGGAGGTGCCCGACATGCATCTGCNNTGCTTGGCGAGGTTGACGCCGCAGACATCGACGACGACCGTTTCGGGCTGAGCCGGGGGAGTGATGCCCAGGTCCGGCGCGTCCAGCGCGTCGAGCGCGGATGCGAGCGCAGCGGGGAGGAGGGTGATGTTGATAAACCCGGGCCCGGCGATGTTCGCTTCGGTGATCGGCTCGGCGATGCCGGACACATCCAGGTTTGCGGCAATCTTGGCAGCGAATTCACGCGGGTTCTGCCCCATCGATTTCGCGATACCCATCGCGGCGTTGCACTGGAAATCACCGAACTTGGGCTGGCGCGAGGCGGTGATCCCGGTGTTGATCTTCGCGGGGTCGAGGTCCGGTGCGGCCGCGGCGATGGCGGCGTGGAACCGCTCGTCGAGCAGGGCGGCGGGGTCGGTGGTGGTCGTCTGGGCGTTCATGGCGGATCGTAGGTAAACCGGCGCGCGGTGTCGTTGATTATGTGGGCGGATGCTCATCGAGCGCCGGCTCAACCACCGGGTGCAGCCCGCCCTCGGTGCTGCCGATCACGGCGGCGACCATGCAGTCGCCCGTGACATTGCAGCTCGTTCGGCACATGTCCAGGATCCGGTCCACCCCGAGGATTAACGCGATGCCCTCGACCGGGAGACCCACCGATTCGAGCACGATCACGAGCATCACGATCCCCGCGCTCGGGACGGCGGCGGTCCCGATCGACGCGACGGTCGTCGTCAGCACGATCGTGATCTGCTGCATGATCGACAGATCGACAGCGAACATCTGGGCGATGAAGATCGCGGCGACACCCTGGTAGAGCGCCGTGCCGTCCATGTTGATCGTTGCGCCCAGCGGCAGGACGAACGAGCTGACCTCCTCTTTTACACCGAGCCGGTTCTCGCAGCAGTCCATCGTCACCGGGAGCGTCGCGGCGGACGACGAGGAGCTGAAAGCCAGGAGCTGTGCGGGGGAGATCGCCCGGAGGAAGGCTGCAAACGGGACGCCCCCGAGTGAGCGGAGGATCAGCGGGTAGACCGCGAATATCATGATCGCGAGCCCGAGGACGACGGTGATGGAGTACTTGGCGAGTGCCGCGAGGACATCGAGACCGAGATCGGCAATCTGCTCAACGATGAGCGCGAAGACCGCGATCGGCGCGATCAAGAGCACGATATGAACCACCTTGATAACCGCGTCCGTCATGCCCTGGAAGAACCGGACGATGGGATCGGACTCTTTCTTGGGGATCATGCTCAGCCCGATCCCGATCAGCAACGCGGCAAAGACGATCTGGATCATCTGCGTCTCGGCCAGCGCGGTGAACGGGTTCTTGGGGATGATGTCGAGGGCGGCGTCCCACCCGCTCTTCGCGTTTGCGTGCCCGGTGACGATCTTGGCGCCCGCGTCCGTGCTGTATTTGCCGATGAGGTACTGCTTGGTTTCCTCGTTGAAGTTCGCGCCCGGCGAGACGAGATTGGCGAGCACAATGCCGACCGTGATCGCGATCGCGGTGGTGCTCAGGTAGAGCCCGAGCGTCTTGGTGCCCATCCGCCCGAGGGCCCGCGTGTCGTTGAGCGATGCGACGCCCGCGATGAGCGAGAAGAGGACGATCGGGACGGCGATGAAGCGGAGCAAGCGCAGAAAGAGGTCGCCGACGAATGCATTGAGATGGCGGAGGAATAGGGCGGCGTGCGCACCGAATGACGGGGCCGTGTTCTCGGACTCGAGGCTCGTCCCCGCGATCCACGCCTGTGGGTTGTCGATGCCCGTCGATGCCCAGGTGCTCTCGTCCCACATGAGATTGATCGCGAGCCCTACGCCGACACCGAGCGCGAGCCCGATGAGGATGGTCCAGTGGAGTGCGAGCCGTTTCTTTGCCATCATCGTGTGCCTTTCGCGGGGTGCATCGTGGTTACCGGGCGTGGTCATTGCATCCTAACCGCAAGCGTGCGTTGGGGTGGTGCCGCGTGCTCCGGTTCTGCGGGTGGTTTTTCCCAGAGCGAGAGCGATCGGGTGGGCGGGTGCACGCTTCCGGGGCATGTTTCACTTGTCAATCGGCGATCGCCGTTCAGAGGAGAGGGAGCCATGCACAAGAAGTTCGCAATCACGATGTTGACGATGAGTGCCGCGATGTCCACCGCGGCGTTGGGCAACGAGATCGACCCCTACGATGATCCCAACATCCTCTCCCCCTGCGGCTGTGGCCCGGTTCTCGTCGAGTGGGTCTCCGGCGACGGCGACGCGCCGGGCACCCTCTCGTGGCTCAACCCCGATATCCAGAACACGCCGATCGCCCTCTTTGATTCAACGACCGCCAGCGAGAGCTCCCGCGTGCTCCTGCCCCGTCATTACGGTCTTGGTGAGCGTGTTGATTTCAGCTACACAACGGCAGGAAACAACGCCGCGACGATGCGGACGGATGTCCAGGGTGATTGGGGACAGTTTGTGGTCGTTCAGGAATCCTCGAAAGTCTACCTTGTGTATGTCGAGGACGACAACACGATCTTCAGCGATGATGATCTGGACGACGCCGTGTTCCGTGTTTCGTTCTGCACCGTGCCGGCTCCCGGTCCGTCGATGCTCTTCGGGGCGGGTCTGGCGATGATGGGGCTCCGCCGGCGTCGCTAAACCGATGCGAAGTTACTCCGATTCGTCCTCGGGATGAACCCTGGAGGGATCGACGGGGTAGCATCCCCCTGTGAAATCAGGGCCCACAAGCAGTCGACAGCGGTTCCGGAGCTACCTCGAAAAGAGACGGGCGCGATCGGCGCGCGAGCGGATCCACGAGTCCGTTGACCAGTCTGCCGAGTCGAAACGCGCGTCCAAGGCCAAGCGTTCGTTCTTCGGGCTCTTCGGCGCATTCGTCCAGTTGCTCGTCGGCTACCGCGCGACAATCGCGGTGTCGCTCGTGACGCTGAGTTGCTCGGTCGCGCTTGGGCTGCTGCTGCCGATGAGCTCGAAGATCGCCTTCGACTACATCCTCACCGACCACCCCGGCCCGGGCGGATTGCCCGGGTTCCTCCGGGACCAGTCACGGATGCGTCTGCTCTGGACGCTCAGCGCCGGCTTGTTGATTGTTACGGTCTGCGCCAGCGCGATCGGGCTGTGGGGACGCTGGCAGTGCACGCGGATCACGAAGCGCGTTCAGGTGAGTCTCCGCAAACGGGTGTTCGACCACGCGTCGCGCCTGCCGCTGCACCGGATTCACCAGCTCAAGAGCGGCGGGGTGTCGTCGATCCTCCGCGAGGACGCGGGTTCCGTCGGCGAGCTGATCTTCTCGCTGATCTACAACCCCTGGCGCGCCGTGACGCAGCTGCTCGGGACGATGATCGTGCTGATCTGGATCGACTGGCTGCTCGTGGTGGGGGCCCTCGCGCTCTTGCCGCTGATCTGGTTCTCGCACCGGACATGGATCCAGCGGATCCGCCCGCTCTACCGCGACATCCGCACACGCCGCCAGGGCATCGACGCGATGAGCGCCGAGGCGTTCGGGGGGATGCGCGTCGTCCGCGCGTTCTCGCGGAGACAGGCGGAGGCCGCCCGTTTCACCAACGAGGGGCATGTGCTCGCGAGACAAGAGCTCTATACATGGTGGCTCGCGCGGACGGTCGAGCTGATCTGGGAGATCCTTATCCCGCTCGCGTCGATCGGTGTGCTTTTTTATGGCGGATCGGCGGTGATCGACGGGCGGCTGACGATCGGCGACCTCGCCGCGTTCTCGATGTACCTCGTCTACCTCCTCGGCCCGCTCGAGTCGCTCGTCGCCAGCGCGACGGGTGTGCAGAACGCGCTCGCGGCGCTCGACCGCGTGCTCGACCTGCTCGCCGAGCCCGTTGAGTTCGCGGAGACCAACCCCACCGAGTCGATCAACGCCGCTGATGTCCGGGGTGAGATCGTGATCGCCAATCTGAGCTATGCATACCCCAGGCGCTCGAGCAAGGCATCCGAGCACGAGGAAACGGGCGAGCTCGTCCTCCACGATATCAACCTCAGCGTCCGCCCCGGGGAGACGATCGCGCTCGTCGGCGCCTCGGGGGCCGGGAAGACAACACTCTGCAACCTGATCGCGCGATTCGATGACCCGGTCGAGGGCTCGATCAGTATCGACGGCATCGACCTCCGCGACATCGAGATCGAGCAGTACCGAAAACTGCTCGGCATCGTCGAGCAGGATGTCTTCCTCTTCGATGGGTCCGTTGCCCAGAACATCGGCTACGCCAAGCGCAACGCGTCGCTGGATGATATCACGAACGCCGCCAAAGCCGCCAACGCGCACCGCTTCATCACCGAGCTCGAGCACGGCTACGGAACGATCATCGGTGAACGCGGCGTCCGTCTCAGCGGCGGACAGAAACAGCGCCTCGCGATCGCCCGTGCGATCCTCGCCGACCCGCGGATCCTCATCCTCGACGAGGCGACCAGTTCGCTGGATACGGAGTCTGAGCGGTTGATCCAGGGCTCGCTCAGTGAGCTCATGAAGAACCGCACCAGCTTTGTGATCGCGCACCGGTTGAGCACCATCCGTCACGCCGACCGGATCGTCGTCATCGAGGGCGGCACCATCCAGGAGATCGGCACCCATGACGAGCTCATCGAACGCGATGGGCGCTATGCGCAGCTGCTGGAGATGCAGCTCGAGGGCACCGACTCGGGCGGTGAGCGTGATTCCGTCGGCCGATAGCTAGTAAGTGAAATGCTTGATCGGCTCGCCCTGCGATCCGATCTTGGTCATCGCCTCGATCCCGATGTCGAGGTGCATCTTCGCGTAGTTCTTCGTGACGGCCTGGTCCGATTCCTCAGTCTTCACCCCCTCGGGTGTGATCGGCACATCGGACACGAGCAGCAGCGCGCCCCGGGAGATCTGGTTGTGATGCCCGACGATGAACACCGTCGCGGTCTCCATATCGATCGCGAGCGCCGTCATGCGTTTGAGCCGACCCATGAACTTCTTGTCGTGCTCCCAGACGCGTCGGTTCGTGGTGTAGACAACCCCGGTGCGGTACTCCATCCCGTGCTCGACGATTTTGTCGGAGACGAACTTGTGCAGTTTGAAGCTCGGCAGCGCCGGGACCTCGGGCGGGAAGTAGTCGTCGCTTGTGCCCTCGCCGCGGATCGCCGCGATGGGGAGAACGAAGTGCCCGATCTCGGTGGAGTCCTTGAGCCCGCCGCACTTGCCCAGGAAGAGCACCCCCTCGGGCTCTCGCGCGACGAGCAGATCCATAATGATGGCCGCGTTGGGTGAGCCGATCCCGAAGTTGACGATGGTGAGCCCGTCGTTGTTCGTCGCGGCCTGCATCGGGCGCCCGACGCCGTGGATATCACAGTTGAAGCGTTCGGCGAAGGTCGAGACATACCCAGAGAAGTTGGTGAGCAGAACATAGTCCCCGAACGCGTCGATCGGCATCCCGGTGTAGCGGGGGAGCCAGTTCTTGGCGATATCGAGCTTGGTCAGGGATTTGGTCATGCACGAGTATACGAAAACACGCCCCGCAAGGGGCGTGCACGCGTCGTGTGAAATAGGGGAACCGGGACTCGAACCCGAACTAAGGGAATCAGAATCCCTCGTGCTACCAATTACACCATTCCCCCATCCGAACACGGGACCGTTTGATCCGCTCGGGTGGTCGGATATCGTACGCCCGCCATCGCGTGGGGCAAGCGGAGCGGGGGCTCCGCCCGTATCCTCTGGGCATGAATACCGCACTTTCCCGAGCCATCGTCGCCCTGCTTGCCCTGATGTTCACGCTCGCCCGCGCGTCCGCGGGCGTCCCCAACTGCCCGCCGGACCGCGACCGCGCCCTCTGGGGGTTGATGAACGAGCTGATCCTGCTCGAGTTCGAGTCCGACCCGGTGACGGTGGGGGCGTTGCTCAACGACGATTCCCGCAACGGTCAGCTCGGTGAGGTCTCCGCGGACGCGATCGCGGATCGTCTCCGGCGGGTCCGCTCCATCCGGGATCGGCTGGCAAACCTTGATCGGGCAGGATTCCGCGATGTTGACCGGCTCGATGCCGATCTGGTCTCCTACTGGCTGGACACCGAGATCCGCGATGCGGGGTTCGAGCGGTGGATGATGCCGATCAGCGGGCAGTCCGGCCCGCAGGTCTGGCTCCCCCAGATGGATGCCCGGGCGCGGATGCTCACCGTTCAGGACCGTGCGGACGCGCTGACACGCCTCAAGCGTGTCCCGATCGTCGTGGGCGACACGATGGACAACATGCGTCTGGGGATCGACGCCGGGCGTGTGCCGCCGAGGGTGGTCGTGGAGCCCGCCGTCGCCCAGTCGTTGGCACAGGCGAGCGACGAGATCCGCGCGGACCCGGGCATCTCGCCCTTCTTCGAGCCGTTTGCATCACTGGACGCCGACGACCCGATCACGCTCGAGGCCAGACGGGTGATCCTCGAGCGGATCGTGCCCGTGTATCAGGAGCTCGCGATGTTCCTCCAGAACGAGTACCTGCCCGCGTGCCGAGAGTCGGTCGGTGCGTCGGATGGCATCGACGGCGTCCCGGGCTACGACGCCGCGATCGCCGGGCACACAACGCTTCCCAATCTGACAAGCGATCAGATCCATCAGATCGGGCTCGACGAGGTGAAGCGGATCAAAGCCGAGATGATGGAAGTCATCCTCCGCACAGACTGGGAAAACCGCCGCAAGAACTTTGCGAATACAGAAGCCAAGTTTGAGGCGTTCACAGAGTATCTACGCACAGACCCGCGGTTCTATTACGACAAGCCGGAAGACCTGCTCGACGGGTACCGCGCGATCGCCAAGAGGATCGACGGCGAGCTGCCGACGCTGTTCGCGGTGCTCCCGCGTCTGCCGTATGGTGTCCGGCCGCTGCCCGAATACAGCGCCGAGGCGGCGCCCGCCGCGTACTACTACCCGGGGTCGTCCGAGCTCGCCCGAGCGGGCAGCTTCATGGCGAACCTCTCCAAGCTCGACCAGCGCCCGAGGTACGAGATGCTCGCGTTGACACTGCACGAGGCGGTGCCGGGGCATCACCTCCAGATCGCGCTGGCGCAGGAGATCGAGAACCAGCACCCGATCCGAAAGCGCATGGGATTCAGCGCGTTCGTCGAGGGCTGGGCGCTCTACGCGGAGAAGCTCGGGCTCGAGATGGGCGACGGCGAGGGGGGGCTTTTCGGCGATCCCTACGACGATTTCGGGCGTCTGAACTTCGAGATGTGGCGAGCGATGCGCCTGGTTGTGGACACTGGGATCCACAGCAAGGGCTGGACACGCGAGCGGGCGGTCGAGTTCATGCGCACGAACAGTGCGCTCTCCGAGCACAACATCGGATCCGAGGTCGACCGCTACATCGCGTGGCCCGGGCAAGCGACGGCCTACAAGATCGGGGAGCTCAAGATCCTCGAGCTCCGCGCAAGAGCAGAAAAAAAACTCGGGGACCGTTTCGATCTCCGAGCGTTTCATGCTGTGGTTCTGGGTAACGGGGTGTTGCCGCTGCCCGTGCTCGAGGCGAAGGTCGATCGCTGGATCGCGTCCTTCTGAGTGATCGATGCTAGCCGATCTGGATATCGTCGCTGCCGGGGGTCTTCCAGCTGTTGGGGGCGCGGTTGAGCGGCTTGGCGCGTCCGAACTGAGCGCCGCGCTTCTGCAGTTCTGTCTGGGCCTGGCTTGATGCCCCGCCGATCTCCTGGTCGAGATCGATGGTGGACCGGGTATTGTTCTCAAGCCCGTTGGGTGAGGACTCCGAATGAGCGGGCGGACCGAGCCTGCGTGAGCGGGCCTCGTCGATCGTGCGGTCGAGCTTGCCCAGGAGCGCCCGGACCTCGTTGAATGCTTTGTTGCCCTGTTCCATTGGTATCCTCCGTGTAGATCCTCCATCGGCGTGTTTTTCGCACCACTTCGTCCCCAACGCCCGCGAACCTGCACGCGTGTGTGGACCCTTGCCGGTTGTTCCGTTTGGAGACCCGGGGCGGGGGTGCTACTGTCGATGCGGGAAAGAAACTGGTGGACACCCCTTGGCAACGCTGTTGATTGATAACCTTGCGAAGACCTACGCCCCGGGAACACCCAACGCCGTGGATGCGGTCGCGGGTGTCTCGATGCGCATGGAGGACGGCGAGCGGGTCGCGATCGTCGGCCCGTCGGGCGGGGGGAAGACCACGCTGCTGATGCTCATCGCGGGGCTGCTCTCTCCCACAGAGGGAACGATCACGCTCGGCGGACGCGATCTCTCGGGTGTCCGCCCGGACAAACGCAATCTCGCGGTTGTGTTCCAGCACGATGCGCTCTATCCGCACCTCAGCGCCCGCAAGCATCTGGAGCTCTCGCTGCGCAGCTCGGGGGTCCCGCGGAGGTCGATGCCCGCGCGGATCAGCACGGTGGCGGATCGGCTGGGGATTGTGGACTGTCTGGGTCGCAGCCCGGGCGCTCTTTCCGGCGGTCAACGCCGACGCGTTGCCCTCGCCCGCGCGATGGTCCGCCCGGCGGACCTGGTGCTGCTCGACGAGCCGCTCTCGGGGGTGGACGACGCGATGAGCGAGCAGATCCGCGGAGGCTTGCTGGAGCACTGGGCGCAGACCCCCGCGACGGTGCTGATCGTGACCCACAACGAACGCACCGCGGATCAGCTCGCAGGGCGGACGCTCACCATGCAGGGTGGGAAGCTGGGGTAGGGGTATCAATTGGAGCCCGGCGTGCGAAGAATCCCCCGGTCGGGCGGATTGTGTCCCGAACAAAGTCGGGGCTTTTCGGGAAGGTGGAGAACAGTGGATCCGATCGACAAGCTCAATGTGCTGCACCAAAGCGACTCTTCGGGGACCCCGGAGTATTCCTCGGCACCGAGCTATGGGCAGTCTCCTGCGCCCATCGGGATGGGACACACCCCCGAGGGGCCGATTGCTCCGTCGCACGGCACGCCGGGACGCGTGCTCATCCGGCGCGATGTGTTCTGGAACAATGTCGTTCGAGATATCCTCATGGCGATGGCGACCGCGGCGGCGAGCAGCTCGGGGAGGCTCCAGCCCACGGTTACGGGTGCTGAGGCGAGCACCTCTCCGCTGGATCAGATGTTCGACGGACGGGTCGGCGTGATGACGACGCTCGGGCAGCGGATCCCCATCGCGGATCTGTACCCGGTCTTCTCGTGCTCGAGCACGGACCCGGACGCGGACCGCTCGCTGGCTGCGGATGTCCAGTGCACGATCTTCCGGATCAAGACCCCGACCGGGGAGTCGTACACGCTGCCGATCTCCCAGATCGTCGGCGTGCACTCGCTCTCCGACGAACTGGTCAATGAGCTCGAGCGTCAGTCACAGATCCAGGAGTCGGTGGACACAGAGCGTATTGATCGGGCTCCGTTTGGGTTTGCGGCCTACACTTCGCTCGCCCGCTCCGAGCGGAACGAGCGGGGTCCGGAGCAGCCCGAATCCCCGAAAGAAGAGCCCGCGCAGGAATAACTGTTTCCGACCGGGCGTTCTGATTGGCTGGAGCGGTTGTTGCTCTTGGTGGTTGGAGGAGCGTGCATGTCTGTTTTGGTTGCGATTCCGGTTTTTAATGAGGCGGCTCATGTGCGATCCGTGCTCGAGCGTGTGCGGGAGTTCGCTGACCAGATCCTCGTGATCGATGACGGATCGAGCGACGGCACGCCCGGGATCCTGTGCGATCTCCGTCAGCCGATGGGGCTGGACATCATCCAGCATGAGACGAACCAGGGGTACGGGACGGCGTTGATTCAGGCCTTCAGGCGCGCCGAGCGCGACGGGTTCGACTGGGTCATCACGATGGACTGCGACGACCAGCACGAGCCCGAGCGTTTGCCCGAGTTCTTCGGGGCGATCCGCGAAGACACGCACGACATCATCTCGGGGTCGCGGTATCTTGATCTCGATGGTGCAGAGAGCACCGCGCCGGCGGACCGGCGGTCGATCAACATGAAGATCACGGCCGAACTCAACGATCGGCTCGGGCTGACGCTCACCGATGGGTTCTGCGGGTTCAAGGCCCACCGCGTCGACGCGATGAAGAAGCTCGATCTCACCGAGACCGGGTACGCGTTCCCGATGCAGCTCTGGGTGCAGGCGGTCGCCAACGGGCTGCGGATCACGGAGATCCCGGTCGAGTTGATCTACAACGATCTCACAAGGACCTTCGGAGGCGGGCTGGATATCGCGGAGGAACGCCTGCGCCATTACCGTTGCGTGATGCACAGGACGATTGATCTGTACGCGCATCAGCTCCCGCCCGAAGCGACGCAGGATATCAACGCGGAATGTTTGGGATGAGCGTGCGGCGGCCGGCGGGGGGGACGGGGTCGACGATCGATTCGGTGACAATCCAGCCCGGATGGGTGGACTGGGAAGCGGCGTTGAGCCACCCGAACACATCCGAGGAAGCCCGCGCGGACCGGGCGATGCTCGAGCTCCCGACCGATGGCCCGGTCGTGATGAGCGGGCACCAGCCGATTGTTTTTCATCCGGGGATCGCTTCCAAGCTCGCGGCGTTGATGGTCGCGGCTGAACAGACAAAGAGCGGGGCGCTGTGGGTGGTCCCGGACCAGGACGCCGTGGATCCGCTGCTGGTTCGTGTGCCCGAGGGACGCGGTGATTCGTTGAGAGAACGCACTGTTCGGCTCGGGCCGATGGTGGTGAGCGGCGTCGCGTCCGCGTCGCTTCCGAGCGTGCAGTCGATCGAGATGCCGCTGCCGGAACACCTTGAGCCTCTTCGTGAACGGTTGCTCGCGCACGCGGGCGAGCCCACGCTCGCACGCCAGGTCGCGCTCGCGACGATTCCGCTGGCGGCTGAATGGCTGGGTGTGGGTACGCCGACGATCGTCTTTGCTTCGGAGCTGATGCGCACGCACGGCGTGCGCGGGATCCTCGACGCGATCGAGCGGGATGCGCACGCTGCGGTTGATGCTTACAACGACGCGGTGCGTGCGCACGGGGATGCGGGGGTGCGTCCGCTGCTTGCCGAGGGCGATCGGGTGGAGCTCCCGCTCTGGCGTGCGCGGAGGGGCTCGGCGCGGGTTGTGGTCTTTGCCGACGAGCTCGGTTCGATCCCGGAGGGCGAGCTGCTGCCGCGTGGATTGGTGATGACGGGCGGGGCTCGTCGGACACTGGGCGAGCTGTTTATCCATGGAACGGGGGGCTGGGCGTACGACAAGATCACCGAGCGTTGGTTGCAAGACTGGCTCGGAGAAGCAAACGCCCCGATCGCGCTCGTGAGCGCGACGCAGCGGTTGGATCTTTTTGATGGTGGGGATGCGATTGATCCGGAGGAGGCTCTCTGGAGAGCGCACCACGCCCGTCATGATCCGGGGTTGCTGGGAGATGATGCAGCCGCGGCGGAGAAGCAGCTGATCATTGAGCGTATCAACGAGACAAAGGGATCGGGCGGTGATCCGTCGGAGTTGTTCGCGGGTTTGCAGCGGTTGTTGCAGGCGTACCGGAGTGAGCACGCCGATGAACTCGCCGAGATTGAGCGGAGGGCGGACAATGCAAAGAAACACCGCATGGCTTACGAGCTCGCGATGGACCGGACATGGCCCTTTGTGAACTTCGATCGCGAGAGCGGGTTGGCGTTGACGGAGCGGGTCCGCTCGGCGATGGGCGGATAGGCTTGTGCATGCGGTTGATGATCCGATCCTTGCTTGTGTGTGTGCTCGTGCTGAGCGGGTGCTCGCGTTCGCAGAGCGGTGGGGCGGCGAAATCCGCGAAGGGATCGGCGGCGAGGAGCGAGGAGCGTCTGGTGGTGATGTCGCCGGCGATCGCGGTGATGCTGCGTGATATCGGGATGGAAGATTCGATTGTGGGCAAGCACGCGTGGGATATGGTGCTCAGCGGCTCGGTGCCGATCGTGGGTTCCGAGGAGGGGATCGACTACGAGGCGTTGATCCGCGCGGAGCCGACGCAGATTTTTTTTCAGCGATCGAGCGCGGGCGTTCCTGCGAAACTGCAGTCGCTCGCCGAGGAGCATGGCTGGGTGATCCGCACGGTGGCGCTCGATTCGCTTGATGACATTGCGATCGGTGCGGACGATCTGTTTATGCAGTTCGTTGGCGTGCGCGAGCGGGCACCCGACGAGATTGATCCGACGGCACGATTCTCGGAGACCACGATGCCGAGCGAAGCACTCGCGCGGGCGTGGGCGGATCGCGGGCCGATCGCGGATGAAGTCGGTCGTGTGCTTGTGCTCGCGGGGGTGGATCCGCCGGGCGCGATGGGCCCGGGTTCGTTCCATTATCAGCTCGTTGTTCGGCTCGGTGCAGTACCGGCGATTACGGACGGCGGGATGTGGCAGGAGCTGGACCTCGAGGACATTGTGCGTCTGAACCCGGACGGGATCGTGCTGTTCTCTCCGAGGCAGCGCGACGCCTCGGACCTCTTTGCGCCGATCGAGAGTAAGCAGTCGGATCACTCTGTGCTCTTCGGGAGGATCGCGGAACTCCGGATCAGCGCGGTGAGAAACAACCGGCTCGCGGTGATCGACGACCCGCTCGCGCTTGTGCCGGGCACGAACATGGGCAGGGTCGGTGAGGAGCTCGGCGAGATCTTTGAACGCTGGGCGCGTCAGCCTTAGCCGGATTGTTCAGAGGGTTTCGCCCGGTGCGACATGGACGGAGTGGCCCTGCTCGAACGCATCCTTGTCGAGCGTCTTCGCGTTCGCGGCGAGGAGCGCCTCGGCGGACTGGAACTCGTCGTGGTCGAGGTTGATTGTTAGCAGGTACGCATCGCGTGTGCCCGCAAAGATCCGGTCCTGGTCATCCTGCGAGAGATCGAGCGCGTCGATGCCGTTTTTGAAGGCGTTCCATTCGGATCGCTGCTTCTCGCCGAATGGGTCGAGGAACATCGTGCCCTGGTTGTCGCTGAAGCCATAGACACTGCGGAGCTTGCGGGCGACGAACCGGTTGCCGTTGCATGCACCGAGGCGGACATAGTGGAGCCCGAAGAGGTAGCACGGGTCGTCGGCGCGGGCACCGATCGCGTCGATGAAGCGTTGGGTGCCGGGGGTCGCGGTGATGCCCGCGGTATCAACACCGAGGAAGTCGAGGTCGGCTTCGAGATATGGGGCGAACGCCTGGTCGGGCTTGATGAGTGCGCCGAGATCGGGGCGTTTGTCTTTGATCCCCTGGGTCGCGTGATCGAGTGCGCGATGGATGAGGAGCCCCTGGGCGAGCGAGTCGCTGTAGCCGGGCTTGGGCATGGTGCCTTTGATGAGGGCACCGGGGGTGGGGCCTCGCTCGGCGATCTGGTGGAGATCCCAGTTGTCGTTCTTGAGTCGTGCGGTGAGTTCGGTGGGCATGGCGATCCTTGATTGAGACTGGATCTCATTGTAGGCGCGGCGCACAAAAAACCCCGGGTGGAGCCGGGGCGGAGAGTGGACGAAGTGGCTGGTTTACCCGGCGTTGAAGGCGTCGAGGAACGCGAAGACATCGAAGATGTCCAGCGAGCCGTCACCCGTAAAGTCTGCCAAGAGATTACCGTTGTTGAAGAGGTCGAGGTAGGCGAAGACATCGAAGATATCGAGGATGCCGTCGCCGTTGATGTCCGCGGCGGACCCGGTGTCGGGGCACCCGATATCGAGGAGCTTGAGGTCATCAACACCCGCCTCGACGATCGAGCCGTTGATAAGGTCGGATGCGACAAAGCGCACGTGCATCTGGTTCGTCGGCGTGAGCGTGTCGCTGATCGTGAATCGTTTCTCGACCCACTGCCCGGCGTTCTCGGTGACGGTTTCGAGGGTGGCCCACGATGCGCCGTCGTTGTTGGAGATCAGCACCTGCATCTCGTCCTCATTGGGGGATGCGCCGGCGTTGTTGGAGTACCAACGCATGTAGCTGAGCACGGCGTCGCCGGTGAATCCGGTGGCGTCGAGGCTTGGCGAGGTGAGTGTGGTCGCCCCGCCGTCGATATCGAAGCTGCCGACCGAGGATCCCGCGGCTGCCTGCGTGATCCAGCAGAGCGTGCCGGAGGCGGACGCGTCGTCTTCCGGCTGAGCGGCGGTGCCCTCGGGGTTGGCGCGTTCCCAGACGCCGGTGGTCGCGCTGTCGCCCGGGGCGCCGACGATCCAGCCGGTGTTGGTTTCCATGTTGTCGGCGAACATCTCGATCGCGGATTCCGTGATCGCGTCGAAGGTCCCGAGCGCGGGGAAGTTGATGACCTGTCCCTCGGTGGTGGTCGCGGAGAAGCTGAAGTGAATGATGGCGCCGCAGATGGTCGCGGGGAGGTCTGCGGTGAAGACGCCGCCGCCGGCGTTGGTCATCGGGAAGACTTCGATGGCATCACTGGTCCCTATGCGGACATTGAGCGTGGGGGTTGCGGTGTCGAGGGTGGCGATGCCGTCGGTGATGGTTACGCTGACGGGGACGGGCGTGTCTGATGCGACGACGCCCGGCTGGTCGCCACCGATCGAGAGGGGCTGGGTGGTGCGCTGGGCGAAGAGGATCGCGGCGGGCCAGTTCTCGTGAGCGGTGGGGAGGATCTCGGCGGGCGGGAGATCGAATCCGGGGAACGAAGAGTTCGGGCGGAGCTCGATCGTGAAGCTCGTTGCGCCGCGATCGCCGTAGTACCAGTCGGACGAATCGCCCGCGGCGGGGTAGAGGTCCACGGACTGGATGGGGTCGTAGAACACTCCGCCCGAGGCGACCATGAGGTCGGACATGTCGGTCGAGAGGTTGTCGAAGATCGTGCGGTCGGGCTCGGGTGTGGTGACGCCGGTGGCGTAGCCGAAGGGCCAGAGGATGAGCTGGGAGTAGGAGTGGTAGTCAATGTGCGCGACGAGGTGCTCGCCGAGCTGATCAGCGAGCGCGACCATGGCGGAGGTCTCGGGCTCGGAGAAGGGAGCGGTGCCGTGATAGGTCTCATCGAACGGGAATGCGGAGGCACCCTCGCCGCCCCACTCGTAGCCCCAGTTGCGGTTGAGGTCGACGCCGAAATCGCTTGAGCCGACGATGTCGCGTCGGTTCTTGCGCCAGAAGCGTTCGGTGGACCAGCTGTAGACATAGCCGTCGGGGTTGACGACGGGCACGATGACGAATCGGACGCTGCTGAGGAGCTGGTCGACCTCGGCGCCATCGCCGAAGCCGTCGACGAGGCGTGAGGCGATGTAGGTGACGGTCATGGGCGAGACCCACTCGCGGGCGTGCTGGCAGCCGTTGAAGACAATCGCGGGGCGGTCGGCGGCCAGGTTGCCCGGCGCGTCGGGTGCCGTGATCGTGATCGCGTTGATCGCGCGTCCCTCGATGGAGTTGCCGATCGAGCTCACCGAGGCGATCGAGGGGCGTGCGGCGGCGAGATCGTTGATGTAGGTGTTGATCTCGCTGTACTGCTTGAAGTTGGTGAACCAGTTCTCGTCGTGCGGCGAGGTGCCCCGGTTGTTGTTCAGCGGTTGGGCTTGGGCGAGCTGGTCGGCACGGACGATCCGCTGCCAGTCGAGATCCGCCTGCTGCTGGAGGTCGTCGATGAGGACGATCGGGTTGAGCCCGAGGGCGCGGTAGTCGTCGAGGGAATCACGGGTGACCTGCAGCTCGATCGGCCCGATACCGACGCGCTCGGACCAGATGCCCTCGGCGAGCGCGAGCGCCTGGTCGAGCTGGTGCCGCGTGGTGGGGGTGACCTGGATGACCTGCTGACCGGCGTACACGGCGGGGCGGGTGTGGTGCTGGATGTCGATCGGTGTGTCTACAGGGCTCGCCGGAGAAAGACCGGTGGCGAGCGCGAGGAGGGCGGCGGTCAAACAGATCGTGGGTCGGTGCATGGATCAGATCTCCGGCGCCGGGCGCGTCGCGCCGGCGAGGGGTTGGGGGTCGGGATTGCGGGCTCTGGGAAAGAGCAGCGAGAGCAGATCGATCAGGACCCAAGAAAAGGTCCGAGAACCGGGCGAAACGAACAGGGCACGACACCCCCGCCGATCGATCATCGCTGACTTCTACGCAGCCTTTCCAGGCGGAGTTGCAGCGGATCGGATTGTCTGCTTGCGTTTTGACGCGTTTGACGGCACAATCGGGGCTTGGACCCGTGGGGGGTTCGGATTGCAGGGGTATGTTCGCATGGGTGTGCAGGAGATCGAGCAAGCGGGGGACGGGCAGAAGCACCGGGCGAACATGCAGGCGTTGCTCAGCGATCTGCGGGCGCTGGAACTGATGCTCGAGCGGGGGATGTTCGAGACGGGCATCCGCAGGATCGGCGCCGAGCAGGAGATCGCGCTGGTTGATGATGCGCACCAGCCCGCGCCGGTGGGGCCCGAGTTGCTCGGGGCGATCGATGATGAGCGGGCGACGACGGAGATCGGGCGTTTCAATCTCGAGTTCAACTGCTCGCCGAGGGAGCTGACGGGCTCGGCGCTGCGTGATGTGCAGATGGAGCTTGAGGAACTGCTCGGCAACGCGACACGCTGCGGGCATGCGCTCGGGGCGAGCCCGGTGATGGTGGGGATTCTGCCGACGCTGCAGCACGAGCATCTGTCGCTGGATTTCATGACGCCTCGCCCACGGTACTTCGCGCTCAACGACCGGATCACCGAGGCGCGGGGCGGGAAGTACGCCCTGCGGATTAAGGGCACGGACGAGCTTGTTTTCACGCACAACAACATCATGGTCGAGGCGCTGAACACCTCGTTCCAGCTCCATTTCCAAGTCGAGCCGGGGGAGTTCGCGTCGTGCTTCAATATCGCTCAGGCGATCACGGGCCCGACGCTCGCGGCGGCGGCGAACTCCGCGGTGCTCTTCGGCAAACGGCTCTGGCACGAGACACGCATCGCGATCTTCGAGCAGGCGGTGGATACGAGCGGCGAGCTCCCCGCTGAGCGCGACAAGCTCAAGCGCGTCCGCTTCGGCGAGAAATGGGTGAAGGAATCCGTGCTCGAGATCTACCGCGATGACATCGCACGCTTCCGATCGTTGTTCGGCGCGGAGGGTGCGGAGGACTCGATCGCCGCCGTGGAAGAGGGGCGGGCGCCGAAGCTCACGGCGCTGCAGACGCACAACTCGACGCTGTATCGGTGGAACCGTCCGTGCTATGGGATCACGAACGGCAAGCCGCACCTGCGGATCGAGAACCGGGTGCTGCCCTCCGGGCCGACGGTGCTCGACGAGATCGCTAACGCGGCACTCTGGTTCGGGCTGATGAGCGAGATGCCGAAGGTATACCCGGATCTGAGCGAGCGGATGGCGTTCGAGGACGCGAGGTCAAACTTTGTCGCCGCGGCACGCAACGGGCTGGATTGCAAGCAGCGGTGGATCGACGGCAACACCCTGAGTGTGCGGGCGCTGTTGATCGAGGAGCTCATCCCGATGGCGCGTGCGGGGCTCGCGTCGTGCGGGATCGATCGTGCGGATATCGACCGGTATCTGGGGATCATCGCGTCGCGCGTCGAGGGCGGGCGGAACGGGGCGCGGTGGATGATCGATTCGGTCGCCAAGATCCACGACTACGGCACACGCGCGGAGCGTCTTGCATCGCTGACGGCCGCGACCATCAATCGGCAGCGCTCCGGCGTGCCGGTGCACGAGTGGGCGCTCGCGGAGCTCAACGAGGGCGGGGCCTGGAAGCACCATTACCTGCGGGTTGGGCAGTACATGAAGACCGACCTTTTCACGGTGCAGGAGGACGAGCTGATCGACCTCGCGGCGTCGATTATGGAATGGGAGCATGTCCGCCATATCCCGGTCGAGGATCGCGAGCACCGGCTGGTCGGGCTGCTGAGCTACCGGGCGTTGCTGAAGCTGGTCTCGGATCCGAAGAGGCTGCGTGGTTCGGAATCGATCGCGGTCTCGGACATCATGAACCGCGACCCGGTCTCGGTTTCTCCGGACACGCCGACCCTGGAAGCGATCGCGCTGATGCGTTCGCGTGGGACCTCGTGCCTGCCGGTGGTGAGCGAGGGCAAGCTCGTCGGGATTGTGACCGAGCACGACTACATGAAGATCGCGGGGCAGCTGCTCGAGGAACAGCTCCGCGGCGATTGCCCCGAGCCCGATGCCCCGGATCCCGGCGTGCCCTGACTACCATTGGTCATGCAGGGCTGTTCGGCATGAGCAAGGCGACAGAAGCAAGCACGGTGCGGTGGACCTCGCGGGAGATCGGGCGGGCGGATTCCGGGCGTGAGGGCCCGACGCTTGTTGTGCTCGGCGGGGTGCACGGCAACGAACCGGCGGGGCTGCACGCGGGCAAACGCGTGCTCGATGCGCTTCACGAGGACCAGCCCACAGCGATGCGAGGCCGGGTGGTGCTTCTTGCGGGGAACATGCGGGCGTTGAACCACACCGACGCGCACACACGGTACATCGACCATGACCTGAACCGTTTGTGTACTGCGGTAGAAATGGGCATGCCCAGCGAGACCAGCGCCGAGCACGCGGAGATGCACGAGCTCTTCGCCGCGATCCGTGCGGAGCGGGCGAGGTCGAGCGAGATGGTGCTGGTCGATCTGCACACGACGAGCGCTGATGCGCCGCCGGTGGTGGTGGTCGAGGACTCGATCCGGGCGCGCACTTTCGTACAGAAACTCGGACTGCCGATGTATCTGGGGTTCGAGGAGGAACTCCCGGGATTGGTTGCCGACCGTGTGACGCAGGAGCTCGGGTGCGTGTCGTGCGTGATCGAGGGCGGGCAGCACAATGACCCGCGATCGATCGATGTCCATGAGGCGGTGATCTGGACCGCGATGGACGCGCTCGGGATGCTCCCGATCGACGCGGTAATGCACGACGAATCGCCGCCGTTGGTGGTCCGCGGAGCGGTGGGGGAGCAGGCGGGGTGTGTGTACGACATCCGTCATCGTCACGAGATCACGGGCGAAGACTTTGCGATGGTGGACTCGATCCGTTCGGGTTCCTTGGTCCACGCGGGGAGGACCGTGATCGCTCACGAGCATGGCGTGGATGTTCTCGCGGTGGTGCGCGGGCGCGTGTTTCTTCCAAACCGGCAGACGCGCCGGCGGATCGGTGATGACGGGTTTTTTATTGTCCGCCGCGTCGGCACGGGTTGGCTCGGGCTTTCGGCTCGATTGAGAAAACAGCACTGGTTGCACAGTGTGTTCAGCCGCCTGCCCGGGATCTATCGCATGGGCGACGGCTCACTGATGATCGACGCGGATATCGCGGCGTTCTGCAAGCGTCAGGTTTTTCACTTGCTCGGGTACCGGCTCGTTCGCCATGACGAACGCGACGGCGGGCACGGCTTTCGGCGCTATCTGCGCGGCGTGCTCGCGTTTATCCGAGCGTTCAGCCGCGGCCCGATCCGGGGCGGACCCGATGCGGATGACCCGCGATTCTGGATCGTCCGCAGGCATCGGCTCGATCAATAGCGGGCAGCGTTTCTGCTGTATACTCCGCGTATGAACACATTTCTGCGCACGGCGATTGTTCTCCTGCTTGGTATGCTCTGTGTCGCGTGCTCGCCCGCCGGGCGGGTCCGTCACGCAAATGGATTCAGCGATTCCTTCCGGTCGGCGGCGGTCGCGGCGGATCACCCGATCGCGTCCGATGCCGGAGCGCAGATGCTCGCGATGGGCGGCAACGCGGTCGATGCGGCGGTCGCGGCGTCGTTCACGCTCTCCGTCGTCCGCCCGTACTCCTGCGGGATCGGGGGCGGCGGCTTCATGGTCATCAACCTGCCCGACGACCCGACGCACGGCTTTGTGCGCACCGCGATCAACTACCGTGAGACTTCGCCGTACGACGCCGACTACTACGAGCGCACGGGAGCTTCGTCGACGGTTGGCGGATCGGCGGTCGCGATCCCGGGGACGGTTGCCGGGCTCGTGTACGCGCTCGAGCACTACGGCACGATGGACCTGAAGACGGTGCTCGAGCCCGCGAAAAAGGCGTGCATTCGCGGGTTCGTGGTCGACGAGCACTACGCCGACAATGCACGGGAACTGATCGAGCGTTTCAGCGACGATCCGGGGATGAAGACAAGGTTCCCGCTTGTCTGGAACACTTATCTTGCGCAGGGGACGATCGGCGTTGGCGATCGCGTCCACAACATCGGGCAGCTTAAGGCGCTCAACTGGATCGAGTCGTTCGGTCAAGAAGCGTTCGCGGAGCACCGGATGGGCGGGGCGGTGGTCGATGCCGTGCGGAGCACGGGCGGCAGTATCAGGGTTGCAGACCTGCTCGCGTATCGGCCCGCGGAGCTTGAGCCGGTGGTTGCGGAGATCGGCGGGCGGATCTATCTGTGCATGCCGCCGCCCTCGAGCGGCGGCGTGACGATGATCGAGTGTCTGAAGATCCTCGAGCAGCTCAAGTATCAGCATGGTGCACCGGATGAAGAAGAACAGCTGCACCGGCTCGCCGAGGCGCTCAAGCACGCATTCGCGGACCGCTCGCGGTATCTGGGTGATCCGGCGTTTGTCGAGGTGCCGACCGACAGGATGCTCGATGACGAGAACATCGAACGGATGACAAAGATGATTGATGATCGTGCGCACGCGAGCTCAAGCTATGGAACGCACGACGCGCTGCCGATCGATGGCGGGACGAGCCATGTCTCCGTCGTTGACGCGTGGGGCGGCGCGGTCGCGATGACGGAGACGATCAATCTCGGGTTCGGATCGCTGGTCGGTGTCGATGAGTTCGGCTTTGTGCTCAACAACGAGATGGATGATTTCACGACTGTCCGAGGCAAGGCGAACGCGTTCGGGTTGGTGCAGTCGGAACGCAACATGCCCGCGGTTGGCAAGCACCCGCTGTCGAGCATGTCGCCGACAATTGTGCTGGACGCGGACGGGCGTGTGCTGCTGGTCGCCGGGGCGTCGGGCGGGCCGCGGATCATCACGGGGACGATGCAGGCGATCATTCACGCGATCGGCGGGATGGACGCGGGGAACGCGGTTGCTTCGCCGAGGGTGCACCACCAGTGGCTCCCGGATCGATTGGAGTTCGAGGATGGGTTCAGCAAGGAGATCCGCGGAGCTCTGGAAGAACGCGGGCACTCGATCGGCGATCGCGACGCGGTGGGGAATGTGCAGCTGATCCAACGAGACCCGGGCGGGGGCGGCTGGCTGGCGGCGAGCGACCCACGCAAGGGCGGCACACCCGCGGGGATTGACTGACAGCCAACGCAGTTGGTCCCGTGCGCCTAAAACTCGGGTCATGCGGACGGCGGATACACAGGTCGAGATTCCCCGGGTGGGCGTTGCGCGGTCAAGGGCGGGGGTGACGATCGCGACGCACTTCGTTGTGGATGTGTTCTCGTTTGTCGGCATCTCGCTGCTGCCGGTGCTGGTCGTGCAGCTCGGGCTGGAGACCTATCAGAAGGCGCTGCTGCTCGCGCTGGGTTCGGTGACCAGTGGTTTGGTCCAGCCGATCGTTGCGTGGGTGAGCGACAGGTTTGATACACGGACGGTCGGGACGATCGGCTTTGTCGTTGCGATCGCGTGCATCGGGAACCTCGGCGTCGCGGAGAACTTCAATCAGCTGCTCGTGCTGTACTGCCTCGGCGCGATGGGGGTCGGCGCATTCCACCCGATCGCGGCCTCGACGGTCGGGCAGCTCGCGGGGAGCAAACGCTCGCTGTGGATCGCGTACTTCTTCCTCGCGGGGATGATCGGCGGCGTGACGGGGAATATCTTCACGCCCCGCTTTGTCAAGTGGATGAGCATGAACAGCGATGGCGTGGTGGACACGCACGCGGGGCTGATGGGGCTGCGCTGGTTTATCCCTGTGGGCCTGGTGTTCGCGGGGTTGCTCGCGATCGCGATCCACAGAGTCGGGCACCGCACACAGAATGCGCACGAACTAACGGTTTCGTGGGACAGGAAAGAACGCCGGCTGCGTTGGCGTTCGGTGTGGATCCTGTACAGCGCCAATGTGCTGCGGTTCAGCGTGAATATGGCGCTCGTGTATCTCTTCAGCGAGTGGGCGGAGTTTTATGCCTCATCGAATGCATCCGCGGGGCTGTCGACCGACGCGATCGGGATCGCGGCGGCACGCACAAACGGGTTCCTCCAGGCGTCGATGCAGGTTGGCATGGGTGGCGGCGGGATCCTGCTGGGTATTTTCCTGAGCCCACGCTTTGAGAAGATATCGTTTGTGCTTGTTCCCGTGCTCGGTGCGCTCGCGGTGGTGATGATCCCCTGGATCGGGCGGTGGGCACCCGGCTCGGCGCTCGGCGTGACGATGATCGCCGCGGTGTTCAGCGGCGTTGGGTTCGGTGCGATGATCCCGGTGAGCATGTCGTTGGCCCAGAAGCTGCTCCCGCACCGGACGAGCCTCGCTTCGGGGCTGATGCTGGGCGGCGCGTGGATGCTCGCGTTTGTCGGGCCGCTGCTGGCGGAGGTGATCCAATACGGCTTGGAATCCAAACCCGGCACACCGGGGTTTGTGATCGAGCTGGTCGGGCTCCTCCCCGATGGTCTCCGGGACGCCTGCATGAACGGGGTTGGGCTCTTTGGGGCCTTCACGGCGACTTCCTTTGCGTTGATCGGCGCGGGTTGTATTTCTTTTTTTCTGCCCGGGGAGCTCATCCGACGCTGTTCGGCGCACTGAATCGCGGATTGCTCCAAAGCGGGCGTGACGCTTCTGTGACATTCAGTGTTTCAAGCGTTGTGTGACAAAGCCGTGACAGCCCGGGCGGGGTCCTGAATGTATTGATGAGTGTGCAGCGGCGTTGAGCCCTTGGACACACACTCAATCCATCAACAGGAGACCCACAATGAGCAAGCAGGCGAACGGGCGGAAAACAGTACTTTGTGCGATGGCGCTGGGGATCGCGATGTCGGCGGGCGGGGTTCACGGGCAGGTGATCGCCGATGCCCCCGCGGCTCAACCGGCGGTGCAGCCCCAGATCGATGTGCTGATGCCTCAGCGGTCGATCGGTGTGAACCAGGCGGTTGTGATCAGTGCCGTGGATGTCGATGTCCGTCTGACGGATTCGCTCGCGACGACAACCATCGCGATCACGGTTCAGAACAACGGGACGGCGCGCTCGCAGGCGCGGGTGGTGCTCCCGGTGCCGGAGGGCTCGGGGATCCGTACTTTCGGGATCGATGGGATCGGCGACGAGCCCACGGCGGAGCTTTTGCCGAGGGCGGAGGCGACACAGCGGTACAACGAGATCGTGCGCAGGATGGTTGATCCGGGTCTGCTCGAGTTCGTCGGCAACGCGATGATCCAGTCGTCGGTGTTCCCGGTCGATCCGGGCGCGACGCGCGTGATGACGATCGTGTACGAACAAACACTCGATGCGCACCGCGGGCGCGTGGAGTATGTGCTCCCACGCAGCGCCGGCTACGGCTCGCAAGGGATTGGTTGGTCGCTGGATATCGAGCTGGAATCGAGCGGCAAGATGGGCCCCGTGTTCTCGCCCTCGCACCCGATCGTGTCGAAGCCAACGAGCGAGAAATCGATGAGGGTCGGCGTGCCGATGCTCGACGAACCCGGCGCGTTCCGTTTGTATGCCGTGCTCGGATCGGGAGAGACGGCGACGACGCTGCTCTACCCGGACAGCATGGACGCCTCGAGCGGGTATTTCATGTTCGTCGCGGATGTCCCCGAGCCCAAGATGGACCGGGCGATGCTCCCCCGCGAGGTCACGATCGTGATCGACCGCTCGGGCTCGATGGGCGGGGAGAAGATCGAGCAGGCTCGCGAGTCCGCCAAGCAGATCATCCGTGGCATGCGCCGGGGCGAGCGTGTCCGGATTGTGGACTATTCGGATGATGTCCGTTCGTTTGCCGACGGCTCGGTGGAGATCAGCGACGAGTCGATCCCGCAGCTGATCGGGTATATCGACAGTATTCAATCACGCGGCGGGACGAACCTGCACGATGCGCTCGTTGAGGCGGTGAGCGCCGAGGCCGCACCCGGGCACCTCTCGATGGTGCTGTTCTTGACGGACGGGCTTGCGACTGTGGGTGTGACGGACGAAGCATCGATCCGAAAAGCCGCGGCGGAGCACAATGGCGCCGAGCGTCGGGTGTTTACATTTGGCGTCGGGTACGATGTCAACGCGCCGCTGCTCGACGGGCTGGCGATGGACACGCGTGCGGAATCGACCTTCGTGCTTCCGGGCGAGGATGTCGAGGTCAAGGTCGGGCAGGTGTTCGACAAGCTCGAGGGCCCGGTGATGATCGATCCGGTGCTTTCGATGATTGCGGGGGATGGCTCTGGGCTGGTCCCCGAGCTCACGCTGGTTGAACCGAGGGAGCTCGGCGATTTATACGCTGGTTCGCGGCTTGTGCTGCTGGGTCGGTACCACGATCTTGGGAGCACGCCGGTCTCGATGGTTGTTCAGACGATGAAGTCCGGGTTTGACCCCGCGGTGCGCCTTGGTGGCGGGTCGATCATGAGCCGGTTTACCCGCGATGATGCGACGGTTCGTCACGCGTTCATCTCGCGCCTTTGGGCGCAGCGCCGGATCGATTCGCTGATTAATGAGATCCGGATGGCCGGCGCGGACGGGTCCGAACCCAATCAGGAACTCATCGACGAGATCGTGCGCCTCTCGCTCGAGCACGGCATCATGACCGAGTACACCGCGTTCCTCGCGCACGAGGAGCTGGGCATCGAGGTTGCCCGCGAGCGGGATTCGAACGGGGACTCCTTCGCCTATCGCGTTGCGATGGACGAGATAACCACGCTGAACAGTCAACGCTCGGGTGCCGCGGGCGTCGCGCAGGCGTCGAACCGGAAGGACATGGAGGCCCAAACACTGCAGGGCCAGGTCGACAGCGATGCGGATGGCATCTATATCGGCGGTGTGGTGCAGGCCCAGACAGTCACAAAGTCCAACAGCTACCTCGACACATCGATGGAACGCGTGCGGATCCAGAGCGTCCAGCGAGGGGTCGGCTCCACGATGTATAAGAAGCAGGGACGCTGGGTCGACGCGCGGCTCGGTGACCAGGCGGGCGATGAGCCCGAGGTGACGATCGCGTTCGGCGATGAGGCGTACTGGGATCTTGTTGACGATCTGGTCGCCCAGGGACGCCAGTGGATCCTTGCCAATCGTGGCGATCTCTACTTCATGAACCATTCCAAGCGCGTTCTCGTCCAGAACCCCCAATAATTGAGTATCCTCCATTGCGGACCCAGAAAAGGAGTTTGAACATGATGACCAACCGACTCAACACGCTCATCGGCGCCTCGGTGCTCTCGATGCTCGCCGGGCAGGCGGCGGCGGACGGCACGGCGTTGACGATCTATTCCTCCGTGCAGCCCGGTGCGATCCCCGCCGACATGTACCGCCCGGTTCCCGGGCAGAATCCCTACGGCTACAACAACCGATATAGTCAGATCCCCGGGTACGCCGTGGTCAAGCAGCAGCGCGACCTCACCATCGAACGGGGTATCAGCGAGCTGAGCTTCGCCGGGGTCGCGGCGATGCTCGACCCGACCACGGTCGTGTTCGAATCGCTGTCGGATCCCGCGGGGACAACCGTGCTCGAGCAGGACTACCGCTTCGATCTCCTGAGCATGGACAAGATGCTCGAACGCTACATCGACAAGGAGATCATCTGGGGCGGGCAGTATGTCAAGCTCCTGAGCGTGTCCGCCGGCGGGATGCTCATCGAACGCGAGAACGGCGAGATCGAGTTCCAGCAGGGCTACGGCGGCGTGCGTTTCCCGTCGATGGCCGACGGGCTGATCACCAAGCCCACGCTCAACTGGACCATCGCGTCGAACACCGGCGGCGAGCAGGAGACACGGATCTCCTACCAGACCACCGGGATCACCTGGTGGGCGGACTACAACCTCGTCTTCCACGACGGCGAGGACGCCAACAGCGGCACGCTCGATCTGGGCGCGTGGGTTTCGATCCTTAACCAGTCGGGAGGGAGCTACGAGGACGCGAGCCTGAAGCTCGTCGCGGGTGATGTGCATCGCGCCGAGCCGCCCCAGCAGACACAGTACCTCTATGCGGGGCGCGCCGCGATGGCCGAGGATGCGATGCAGAAGGGCTTTGAAGAAAAATCGTTCTTTGAGTACCACCTCTACACGCTCGGACGCCCTACAACGATCCCGGACCGATCCACCAAGCAGATCGAGCTCTTTGATGCCGCGAAGAATGTGCCCGTCGAGAAAAAGATGGTCTACGACGGGTCGGCGCAGTTTATGAGCTACGGCGGCGGGCGCTACGACGGGCAGGACTTCGGCGTAAGTTCCAACGCGAAGGTCGCGGTGTATCTCGGCTTCAAGAACAGTGAGGAGAACGGGCTCGGGATCCCGCTGCCCAGCGGGCGCATCCGCGTGAGCAAGCTCGACGACGCGGACGGCTCGTTCGAGTTTATCGGCGAGGACACGATCGACCACACGCCCAAGAACGAGGAGGTGCTCATCAAGCTGGGCAACGCGTTCGATGTTGTGGGCGAACGCCGACAGACGAGCTTCCAGCGTGGTAAGAACTGGATGATCGAGAGCTTCGAGGTCAAGGTCCGCAATCACAAGGAGCAGCCGGTCACGGTGAATATCCAGGAGCACCTCTACCGCTGGACGAACGCGAAGATCACGCAGTCATCGCACGACTACGAGATGCTCGACGCGCGGACGCTGCATGTGCCCGTCACCATCAAGGCCGACGGCGAGGTGGTCTACACCTACACCGTCCGCTATGACTGGGAGTAAATACCGGATGTCGCTCGGGGTAATCCTTGTTGTGGAGGACGACGACGCGATCCGGCGGGGGCTCGCCGACGCGTTGTCGTACTCCGGGTACACGGTCCACGACGCGCCGGACGGGGCGGCGGGGCTTGAGCGGGCGCTCGCGCTGGATGCGGACCTGGTGCTGTTGGACATCATGATGCCGAAGATGGACGGCACCGAGGTGCTCGTCGAGCTGCGGAAGTCCAAGCCTGCGCAGCCGGTAATCTTTCTCACAGCGCGCGGCGAGGAGCACGACCGCATCCGCGGGCTCAAGATCGGCGCGGACGACTACATCGTCAAGCCGTTCAGCATCGACGAACTGCTCGCAAGGGTCGAGGCGGTGCTCCGGCGATCACCGGGACGCCCGACGACGCGCGGGACGCTCATGGTTGCCGGGCGGACGATCGATTTCGAACGCCGCGAAGTCGTGCTCGACTCGGGCACACGCCGGACACTGACGGAGCGTGAGCACGAGGTGCTTGTGTTCCTCTCCGCGAACGCCGGGCGTGCGGTGTCCCGCGATGAACTGTTGCAGAAGGTCTGGGGGCTCGATCCACGCGGCACACACACGCGGACTGTGGATATGACCATCGCGCGTCTGCGTGAAACGCTCAACGATAACCCGTCGGATCCCGAGGTGATCCGCACGGTGCGGGGCAAGGGCTACATGCTCACGGATCCCGAGGTGAATGCATGAACACGCGGCGCGTCTGGACATGGATCGTGTTCTGGGTGGGCGTGTGCGTGGTCATCGCCGCGCTCTCGTGGGCGAGTGTGTCGGTTTCCGTGCTCGAGACGCACAACAGCGAGGCTCGCGCGAGGGCGCAGCGGCAGGAGCTGATCCAGCGGGCGCTCTGGCGGATCGACTCGCGCATCGCGCCGATCATCGCGCTCGAATCCTCTCGCCCATACTCTGATTACGACACATTTCAGACCGAGCCGCCGGCGTGGACCCGGGGCGTTGCTCAGAACGAGGCCGGGGAGAACGCGACGCCGCAGTCTTACGCGACGCAGTATTTTCAGCTCGATTCCGGATCGCTCGATCAAGCGCAGAGCGTCCTGCTTGGCGGAGTTCCGTCCGAGTTGGATCATTCCCAAGAAGACACTGTGTTGAAGACGGATTCGGACAGCGATGGCCCGGCGGATGTGTATTCCGTCCTGAGCGAACCGATGCCGAGTCGATCACCCGCTCAGACCGAGACAGCGTTTGATTACCAGGCACGCAAAGCGATCGCGGATCTTGCCCGACAGAACACAGCAAACAGCGAGTCGTCGCCGTCGCAGGCCGGCGCACGCGCTCGCGATCAGATCGACACGGAGACTGTCCAGGAAGAAACCACCGAAGCCGAAAAGGATGAGTTGCCGATCCGCATGACAGGAGCGATCTCGGATTCAATCGGTCAGGTTTCCCACGAACGGAATGAGCTGATGACCGAATCGCTGGTCAACGCGCTCGGCGTGCGGGTGGGGGGGCTCGATCCACGCTGGATGACGGACGACAACGGCGTCGAGCAGCTCGTCCTTGTCCGGACCATCGAACGCGACGGGAAATCAATCGTGCAGGGTGTCTGGCTCGATTGGTCATCGCTGCGAGCGGACCTCATCGGGCAGATCCGCGACATCATGCCCGGTGCGAGCATCGTGCCGAGCACGCAAACAGGCGAGGGCTATCCGCTCGCGACAATCCCGGCGGTCCTGCTGCCGACCTCCGCGATCGGGCTCCCGGAACGAACGCTGACCCCCGCGATGGCCGCGATGCTAATGACCTGGATCGCGATCCTCGCGACGATCGCCGCGATCGGGCTCGTGCTCCGGGCCGCGCTCAATCTCTCGGACCGTCGCGGGCGGTTCGTGACGGCCGTCACGCACGAGCTCCGCACGCCGCTAACAACCTTTCGTTTGTATTCCCAGATGCTCGCCGACGGCATGGTCCCCGATGACACGGTCCGTGCGCAGTATCTGGGAACACTCAAACGCGAGTCCGAGCGCCTCACCGGTATTGTCGAAAATGTACTCGAATATGCGCGCCTGTCCCGTCGTCGGAGTGTGAGGGGCAAGGCTGCGGGCGTGCAGACGCTCACGCCCGATGCGCTCGTCGTGCGTTTCCGCCCGGCCCTCTCCCGCCGTGCGGGGCAGTCGAACATGGATCTGGTGACCTCGATCGATCTCGCGGGTCACGAGTCGCGGACAGTGACGGCGGACCCCAACGCCGTCGAGCGGATCATGCTGAACCTGGTCGAGAACGCGTGCAAGTACGCGGCGGTCCCCGAGGGGCTCACGCCGGAGGAGACCGAGGAGTTCGACACCCGGATCCATCTCGATGTCTCGGTCACGGGGGGGATGCTCGAGCTGCTCGTCGCCGACCACGGCCCGGGGATCGACCCCGCGGACCGGGGACGCGTCTTCGGAGAGTTCCAGCGAGGGTCGAGGCGGAGGGATCTGGACCGCTCGGGTCTTGGGCTCGGGCTGGCCCTCTCGAGGGGGCTGGCACGGGAGATGGGCGGCGAGCTTGAGCTGGTCCAGCGGCGGAGGCATGGGGCGGAGTTCCTGCTCCGGATCCCGCTTGATGAGCCCATGGATGCGAGCGAGGGGCGTTCGGAGCCATGAATTCGTTCCCGGGCGGATGACGGGCAGCGGGCGCGGGGATATACTCGTGGCCCGAGGGCCTGTAGCTCAGTTGGCTAGAGCGCACCACTGATAATGGTGAGGTCGACAGTTCGAGTCTGTCCAGGCCCATTGATCCCGAGAATCGGGGCGAAACACAGAGCAAGGATCGGCAGCACGCCGATCCTTGTTGTTTTTGATCTCCGTTGCTGCCTATTGGCCGCATCAAAATAGGATCGACGGCCGCGAAGAACACGCAGCCGCCGACCCGCGCAACTCCCGCATGGGGAAGCCGGATTAGTTCTCGACCGGGAGCAGCACCCGATCGATCACATGGATGACGCCGTTGGACGCATCGATATCCGCGTCGACAACCTTCGCGTCGTTGATCCGGACGCTCTTGTTCTTGGTCGTGACGCGGACCTCACTCCCCTGGAGGGTGTGGGCGGCTTTCGCGTCGATCGCGTCGTTGCTGAACACACGCCCGTCGACGACATGGTAGAGGAGGATGCTGCGGAGCTTGTCCTTGTTCTCGGGCTTGAGCAGCGACTCGAGCGTGCCGGCCGGCAGCTTGGCGAAGGCCTCGTCGGTGGG
>JAGQOC010000228.1 GCA_020427745.1 Phycisphaerales bacterium
TGCGAGACCTCGAGACGATCGAGGCCGCGATCCGGGCCGCGGAAACGGGCCACTTGGTGTTCGGGACCCTGCACACCACGGGTGCCGCGAAAACCATCGACCGTCTGGTCGACGCCTTCCCGGTCTCCCAGCAGAACCAGATCCGTGTCCAGCTCTCGACGGCGCTCATCTGCGTGCTCTCGCAGGTGCTCCTCGGGAGGATCGACACCAAGGGTATGGTCGCGGCGTACGAGTTCCTCGTGGTGACCCCGGCGATCGCCAACCTTATCCGCGACAACAAGAGTTATCGGATCGATTCCGCGATCCAGACCGGTAAACGCTACGGCATGCAGTTGCTCGACGATCACCTCTGGTCCCTGTATTCTCGCGGTATGATCGCCGCAGAGGAGATGGTGGATAAGTGCAAGGACCAGGGCGCGATCCGCAGCAAAGTGCACCAGGCGGGCGGAGTGATTGGGCGTCCGGAGCTGGATGATCCGGAAGCCGCGGGTTCCGATTCGGACGAGTAACACGGAATAATACTCAAAAATCAAAGTGTCACAACGCTTTATGCCTCTATTTATTTGGTTTCTCGAAGGAACCAGGCGTCGTTTGTGGCGGATACTGTGAGGGCTCGGTTGTCCGACGGGTGGCTCGCATTCAAAGGCTGGAGTGGATCATATGGATGCATCAGAACTCAAAGGACGGAAACTCGGGCGGGTGCTCACAAAGCTGGGTGTCGTCACGCGCGAGCAGGTCCACGAAGCCATTGCAGTCCAGAAAGGACGGACCCAGAAGGTCAAGGTCGGGCAGATCCTGATTGAACTCGGCTACTGCAACCAGAAGGATGTGGATCGGGCGCTCGCGGGTCAGGCAGGGATGGACTATGTCGATCTCTCTGGGATCGAGCTTGATCCCCAGACTGTCGGGGCGATCCCGGCCGATAACGCCAAGGCCTATCAGTGCGTGCCGATCGAATACAACCCTTCGAATCGTCAACTCAAGATCGCCCTCAAGAGCCCGGACAACTTCCAAGCGGTGGACGATCTCCGTCTGCTGATGGGCGCGAAGGTCGAGGCGGTGGTGGCGTCCGCGGATCAGGTCGATGCCCTGATCGCCAAGCACTACGCTCGAGACGAGTCCATGCAGGATGTCGTCAGCGCCCTCGCTTCGGATGCGAAACTCGCCGAGCTCGGATCCCACTCTGACCAGTCGATCGACCTCGATGCGGTTCTCGAGGCCGCGGATGACAACCAGGTCATCAAGCTGCTCAACCTTGTGCTCCTGCAGGCGATCCGCGATCGGGCATCGGACATCCACTTTGAGCCGTTCGAGAACGAGTTCAAGATGCGTTACCGAATCGACGGCGTCCTCTATGAGATGGTGCCTCCACCGAAGCACCTGGGCACCTCGATCACGAGCCGCATCAAGGTCATGGCGGGACTGGACATCGCCGAGCGCCGTCTCCCTCAGGACGGTCGCATCGAGCTCAAGGTCGGCGGGAACCCCGTGGACCTCCGTGTTGCGGTGCTGCCGACTATCTATGGCGAGAGTGTGGTTATGCGTGTGCTCGACCGAGGGAATGTCGAGCTGTCGCTGGATCGTGTGGGCTTCCGCGAGGATGATCTGAAGCTTTTCCGCTCGCTGATTCACAAGCCCAACGGGATCGTGATCGTGACCGGGCCGCGGCAAGCTGGCTGCACGTGAGCTGTTGGGCG
>JAGQOC010000032.1 GCA_020427745.1 Phycisphaerales bacterium
GGATCCGGAACGCATCGCGGTGATCGGTCACTCCGCCGGCGCACACATCGCCGCGATTGTTGGCTCCGATGAGTCCCTGCTCGCGGAGGTCGGCATGGAGCCGGAGCAACTCGCGGGCATCGTCCTCCTCGATGGCGCCGGGTATGACCTGACCTATCGCATGGAGAACCTCCCCGAGATCAACCGCTTGGAGATGATGTACCGGAACGCGTTCGGCGACGACAAAGAGCTTTGGGTCCGCGCGTCACCAACGCTGCAGGCCAAGCCCGGCGATGAGCTCCCGCCGCTGCTCGCGATCTACATCAACGCCCGCCCGGATTCCAAGCTCGCGTCAGAAGGCTTGGTTGATGCATGGGCAAAGACCGGAGCACACGCGGAGCTGGTCGTTTCTCCTGAAGACACGCACAGCTCGCTGAACCGCCGTCTTGGGACATGGCGTGACCCGGAGACCAAAGCCGTCCAGGCGTTCCTCGATTCCGTGTTCGGCGAGGATTAATCGAGTGCCGCGAGCGCGGCCTCGTCGAAGTCCGCGTTGGTGTAAACCTTCTGGACATCGTCGTCGTCCTCGAGCGCATCGATGAGGTTCATCACCTTGCGGACATCGTCGCCCGCGACGGCAACGGTGTTGTCCGGGATCCGTGCGATCTCTGCCTCGCTGATCTCGATGCCGGATTCTTCGATCGCGTTCTTTACGCTCTGGAAGTCCGCGACCTCTGTGAGGATCGTCCACACACCTTTGTCGTCGGCATCGCCCTCGGGGGACTGGACATCGTCCGCGCCCGCTTCGAGCGCCGCGTTCATCACCGTGTCCTCGTCGTACTTGTTCGCGTCGAGGATGATCTGCCCCTTGGTCTGGAACATAAACGCGACCGTACCCGCGTTGCCCATCGAGCCACCGCCTTTTTTGAAAATCGTGCGGACCTCGGAGACTGTTCGTGTGTTGTTGTCCGTAAGCGAGACGACAAGGATCGCGGTGCCGCCGGGCCCGTACCCCTCGTAGATGATCTCCTGAAAGTCCGCGCCCCCGGTGCCCCCGGCGCCCTTCTCGATCGCGCGTTTGATCGTGTCCTTGGGCATGTTGGCGTACTTCGCCTCGTCAATCGCGTAGCGCAGCGACAGATTGGTGTCGGGGTCACCCCCGCCCGATCTCGCCGCGGCCATGATCGCCTTGGAACACTTCGACCAGACCTTGCCCTTCTTCTGATCCTGACGCTCTTTGCGGTGCTTGATGTTGGACCACTTGCTGTGACCGGCCATGCGTAGACTCCTCGTTCGGCTTGCTTGGAACGGATTGTTGGGCAGGATCCGCGGTTTTTCGAGGAAAGTCCGACGATTACTTCCCGGGATCCATCCCGGGCATCTCCTCACGGGTCGGTACGGGCTCCGTAAACCCCGGGATCGGAGCGACCGCGGGCGCCCGCCCGGATTCCGCGTCGGAGATCTTCAGACGGAGATCACGCAGTTGTGCGGAGACTCGGTCAATCGCCCGCTCGTTGGGGTTTTCCAGACCCGCCGCATCCTGCAGGCGATCACGCAGCACCCGCTCGGCGTCGATCCATGAACTCATCGCGTCATCGAAACGCCGGAGCCTCCAGAGCGTGTCACCGAGGTGCTCGTGGATGGTCGCGTTCTCGCCGGATTCTTCCTCGCCGGCGGCGATCTTCGCACGCTGAAGGATCGACGCCGCCCCCTCACGCTCGCCCCGGGTCTCCAGCACACCGAGCTTGTAGCGTGCCCATCCGAGCGAGTCGAGGATGCTCGCGCTGCCCGGCAACGCCGACGCCGCACGCACCAGCATCGCCTCCGCTTCGTCGAGGCGTTCGTTGCGTTCGACGAGCATGTAGCCGTAGTCGTTGTTTGTCCAGGGATTCGAATCGTCATACGAGAGCGCAAGCTCGAAGAAGTCCATTGAGGGCTCATCGCGTCCGAACGCCTGGGCGACAGACGCGATGATGTACGCGGTCTCCGAGCGGAACTGGTCATCGCTCGCCGCCGGCGGCTCGCGGTCCGGAAGTCCGAGGCGTTCGTGGCTCAGCCGGACAATATCCGGGAGGTACCCGTCGCGAGCGAAACGCTCGACAACACGCGTCGCGTCGACCCGATCGCCGAGCCCGGCACACAGCCGGACGATCTCGATCCCGAGCTGCTCGTCGAGGGAACCCGAACGGACCGCTATCGCATGGAGGAGTGAGAACGCGTCCTGCTTCCGGTCGTTGGAGAGCAGCCGCTGCACGCACAGCAGTTCGAGCGCACTCCGTTCGCTCGGATCCGCATCCGCGTCGAGCGCGTTGACCGCGTCCTGGGTCGCGGCGATTAGCACATCTGTATTCGTGGGATCCAGATCCGCGAGCATGACGGCGCGGAGCCGGCGGATCTGCATCGGCAGGGGGGCAAGCCGTGATGACTCGCGATCCACGATCCCGATCCATTCGGATGATGCCCGCACATCCGGGGTGCCCGCGAGCAAGTACAACGCACGCAGAAACTGCTCACGCTGTGAGGGAAGGAACTCAATCCCGGGATCGATCTCATCTCGGAGGATCGAGTACGCGCGGTCGTTCTGTCCGCTCTGCGCGAGCCTTGCCGCTCGCTCGAAAAGCGCGTCGGCGCCGTGCAAATCCTTTGTTCGCACCAAAGCCCGTTCAATGGCGTCATCTGGACGATCCATCGAGGCCGCGAGCAGCTGCTCTGCGGCTCGTGCGAGTTCGAACGAGCCCGTTCTCTCATACCCGTCGTCGAGCAACGCGAGCGCATCATCGAATCGCTCCTTCGCGATGTAGAACCCGGCGAGGGTGCGTCGGACGGGGATTGATGACGGCGTGCGGTCCAGATCGGATCTCAGCCAGCGTTCCGCGCGGGCTTCTGCCTCCGCATCGCCCGTCTTTGCCAGTGCGCCCCAGATCCCGCCGAGGAGCTGGATCCCGACATCGCGGTGCGGCGAGCGAGCGGCAAGCGCAACAAGGAAGTTCTCCGCGTCACGCAACGCGCCGTTGCGAGCGAGCTCGTTAACACGCACAAGATTCATCAGCATCGAACGCGGCAGCACGCTTGACAGCTGGCGGATGATCCGCCGGTGCTCCTCCGCGTCCTCGAGCGCCCCACCCGGAGCGTGCAGCACGATCAGTTGCTCGTATCCCTCCTCGAACCCGGGGTCCGTCTCGATCGCACGCTCGAAGAACGATCTGGCGTCCTCGGGTTTGTTGAGCGTGATCGCCATCATCCCCGCCGCTTCGAGATCGGTAACACCCGCGTCCGAGTAGTTCGCGTTCTCGGTGATAAGTGCCCACGCACGCTCGGGGTGCTGCGCGATGAGCAGCGTCCGAGCGCGGGCACGGATCGAGTCCGGAGATTCGGACGCCGCGAGTTGTTCGATCAGGGCGTCGGCGCCGCGGTAGTCTCCGTTGAGCGCGAGCAGCTGCGCCCGCGCGTTGAGGAGTTCGATCTCTGAGTCGGCGGGCAACGCGGACCACTCGTCGAGCAAATCCGCGCGTCCGAGCTCGATGCACATCCATGCGATGAGTAATCGCTCGCGTGGATCGCTTCGATCGGATCGAGACGCCGCAAACGAGAAGGGTTGCTGGAGCGATCGGACCAACGCAGCCGCCAGCGGCTGCGCGACCGCCGGATTCACACCCGAAATCTGCACACACGCCTGGTAGCGTGCAGTTTCGTCCGTGATCCCGGCGATCGCTTCCGCGGCGACAACCGACGTAACGAGCACGCCGGGGGCGATCGCGAGCGCCTCGACCCGCTCCGCGTTGGTCTGGGCGGAGAGCTCGATCCGTAGCAACGCTCGCGCGGATGACTCGGTCTGCGCGGTTGTGTTGCGGAGTTCGGCGATTGCTTCGGGAACGATCGGGCCCAGCGCATCGAGCGAGCGGAGCGCGGCGGCCCATTGGCGTTCCTCCTCCGCGGTGCTTGACGCGTTGTGGCTGAGATGGTCGATGAGCGTGAGCGCCCCGGACGCGGGTCGCCCCGCGAGGAGCGAGGAGCCGATCCGGCGTGCCACCAGCCCGAACGGTGGGGGCTGGTCGGGTTCCGATGCCCGCTCATAGGCGTTCTGTGCCCGAGCGGTCGCGCCGAGGGCCGACCACGCATCGCCCACACGCATCCACAGCAGCGGTTGCTGCGTGTGGAACTGGATGATCTCCGCACGCCAGCGAGGGTCACGCGATCCCGCGTCGAAAGACTCGATCGCCTCCGTCAATGCTGTTGCACCCGCAAGGAGGTGCCCGTCATCGATGAGGATCCCTCCGATCAACGCGGACGCGACGGATCTCGCCATCGGTTCAGACGGATCACCGGCCCGCGCCGCCGACGCGTAACGGAGCGCAGTCTCCGGATCGCGTGCACCCACCGCTTCGCTCGCGAGCATCGCGAGCGCTCGAGGCGAGCGATCCCCGAGCTCCACGCCCTGTCGATAGGCATCCATCGCCGAGAGCCGATCACCCAGATCGAGATACGCATCGCCGAGAGCGCCGAACAAGCCGGGCGAGCTCGGGTCAAGATTGGACGCACGCGTGAGGTCGCTGACCGCACCATCGGTATCGCCGTCGAGCAGCTTGCTGCGCGCGGCGACATAGAGTTTCTTGGCCTGCTGGACATGCTCGAAAGACGGGGGGTCGGTCTCGATCGGGGCGGGCAATCCGCCGAGCTCCGCGAGCACCCGATCGAGCGGCTGCATCGCGAGCTGGTGCTCGGGTGTTCCGGGCTTGAGTGGGCGGAAGCCCTCGGGGATGAAAACGGCGAGCACCGCGGGGTCGGTGACCGCCGTCGGGGTGAGTGTTTCGAGCTCGCTTCTCGCCTCCAGACGACGGATCGGTGCCTCGATGTGCTCGGTCGCGACCACCGAGGTGTTCCTCGATCCGGAATGATCCGCAGAGCTGCACCCGGAAAGGATCATCAGCATCGGCACCAAGATCGACCGAGCACCCATGCGTACGGATCGGGAAAGGTCGGACATTGTTATCTCCTGGGTGGAGTTCTGGGGGATCAGGACGCGTTTCGTGACTGGTCAGCGGGCCGCCCGTTCTCTTCGAGCGTTTCGGTCGCGGAGGATGAGTTGCGTTTCTGGTCCGCCCAGTACTCGATCATGCAGTAGAGCCGATGGGAATCCGCGGCGCGGACGGCACGCTCCATGCGCCCCATATGCTGCTCCTGACTCGCGGTGCCGACGAGCACACCTTGTTTCGCGAGGTATTTCATCAGCAGCCCGTCGATCGGGAACGCGTGCCCGCCCAGACCGATCAGAGTGACGCGAGCGGCGACAAACCCGGGTACACCGCTCAGCGTGGTGAGGTAGCGCCGGGCATCGTGCTTGGAGAGCTCGCGGAGGACGCCAAGTGAGAGGGATTGCTCGCGTTGGAACACACTATTCAGTGCCGCGATGATCCGCTCGGAACGCTCGAGCGAGCCGGGATACCGCGTTCCGATGATCCCGGAAAGGTCCTCGGGGAAGCACACGCGCAGCTCGTTGTAGTCCGCCAGCGATTCGCGGATGAGCTGCATCCCACGGATCGCGTGGGTCAGCGAAGACTCCCAGAGCAGGAGAGAAAACACAAGCTCGTGGATTAGCTCATCCTGCGGCTCCATCATGGTCGGGACAAAGTCCAGTGCGGTCGCTTTCAGCGTCTGCGGGCAGGTCCGCTCGAGCTCGCCCATGAGCACACCGAGTTGTTCCGTATCGACCGAGCTCACTTCGGGTCTTCTCCCCTCGGCTGCTCTGCGCGAGCGAGCTCACGCTCCTCGCGTTCGATCCGGTCACGGTTCAGCAGTTCCATAATCTTCTGCTGCTCGTGCAGCCCGCGATCGATCACAAACTGGAACTGCGGCATGTCCTTGATGCGGATCCGGTCCGCGACATCCCGACGCAGTTTCTTCGTCGCGGCTTTGAGCCCGTGCAGCGTGATGTTCTCGTGCTCGGTGGGCATCACGGAGACGAATACCCGAGCGATCGAGAGATCCTCGGTCATCTCGACCTTGGTGACCGTGATCAGCCCCTTGATGCGCGGGTCCGCGAGCCCGCGCGCAAGACGGCTCTGCAGCTCTCGCTGGATCGTTGCACCAACCTGAAGTGGGCGTCGCTTTGCCATGGAATCCTCATGTCCGCCCGATCAATCGAGCTTGCGTTTGACCTCGATGTTCTTGTAACATTCGAGGACATCGCCCTCCTTGATGTCGTCGTACCCGATGATCTTCATGCCGCACTCCATGCCCGAACGGACTTCCTTCGCGTCGTCCTTGAAGCGTTTGAGCTGCTCGAGCTTGCGGTCGTTCTCGATGACAACCCCGTCGCGGGTGACACGGATGAGCGCGTCGCGTTCGACGGTCCCGTCGGTGACATAGCACCCCGCGATGGTCCCAACCTTGGAGACCCGGAACACCTGGCGGACCTCGGCGTGACCGATGACCTCCTGGCGGATCTCCGGAGCAAGGAGACCCTCGACCGCCTTCTTCATGTCCTCGACGATGTGGTAGATCACCTGGTAGTTGCGGATCTCCACACCCTTCGTCTCGGCGAGCGCACGCCCCTTCGCGTTGGCGATGACATTGAACCCGATGATAACGGCACGCGATGCGTCCGCGAGCAGGATGTCCGATTCGGTGATCCCACCGATCGCCGAGTGGATCACGCGGACCTTGACATCCTCCGCGTGGACCTTCTCGATCTCGCTCTTGAGCACATCCACCGAGCCCTGCACATCCGCCTTGAGCACCACAAGGATCTCCTTGAGGTCCTGCTCGGCGATCTGCGTGAACATCGAGTCCAGCGTCAGCTTGGGCTGCGCGAGCTGGGCCTGACGCTCACGCTCACGGCGTTGCTCCGCGGCCTTCTCCGCTTCCTTGAGCGAGCCCACGCAATAGAACTTGTCTCCCGCGTCCGGGAGCTCGTTGATACCCGAGATCTGCACCGGGAGCGGCGGCAGCACTTTCTTGTGCTTCTTGCCACGGTCGTCCGTGATATCGCGCACACGCCCGAACGCACGCCCCATGACGATGAAGTCGCCGACGCTCAGCTCGCCTTCCTGCACGAGGATGTTGGCGACATTGCCCCGCCCGCCCTCGGGACGCGCCTCGATGACCGTGCCCTGCGCCGGGCCCGAGAAGTCCGCCTTGAGCTCAAGGATCTCTGCCTGCAGATCGAGGATCTCCAGCAGGTCCTGGATCCCGATGTCCTTGGTCGCGCTGGTCTTGACGATCTCGGTGTCCCCACCCCATTCGGTCGGGTTGAGCCCCTGCTCGGCCAGCTGCCCGAGGATCCGCTGGATGTTGCTGTCTGTTGCCTGCTCCTTGTCGATCTTGTTGAGCGCCACGATGATCGGCACACCCGCCGCCTTGGAGTGGCTGATCGACTCGATCGTCTGCGGCATCACGCCGTCGTCCGCCGCGACCACGAGCACCACGATGTCCGTTACATTCGCCCCGCGGGCACGCATAGCGGTGAACGCCTCATGACCGGGGGTGTCGATAAAGGTGACGAACTTCTGGTTCTTCTTGTCCTTGCCGACAGGGACACGGAACGCGCTTGTTGCCTGCGTGATCCCGCCCGCCTCGCCCTCGGCGACATTCGCGTTGCGGATCCGGTCCAGCAACGAGGTCTTCCCGTGGTCCACATGGCCGAGGATGGTCACGATCGGGCCACGCGCCTGCTCGTTGGCGCGTTCACGCTCGGCGAACTGCTCGGCGACCTGTTCCTCCGCGCCCTTGGCCTCGGTGACCTCGAGCTCGATCTCCCAGTCCATCATGATTTCCTGGGCTTTCTCGGTCTCGATCCCCGAGTTGATCGTCGCCATCACGCCCTGCATAAACAGCTTCTTCACGATGTCCGCGCCCTTGACGCCGGTGACCGCGGAGAGCTCTTTGATCGTGAAGGGCTCAGAGATCGAGACCTTCCCGCCGATCTTTGCGGGTGTCTGCGCTGCGTTGGCGGCGTTGCGCATCTGCTGCTGACGCTGCTTGAGGTAACCCCCCGAGCGTTGCAGGCGTGCCTCGCGGTCCGCGAGGTCCGCCTCGGTCCAGCCTCCACCGCGGTAGGGCTGGTCGCCCCCGCCCCGTCGTCCGCCGCCATCCCCTCCGCCGCGTCGACGGGAGTTCCCGCCCCCACGGGCCGGGCGCCCATCCGGGGGCATCACCCCGGCGCCACCACCGCCAAAGTCTGGTCCGCCGTACCCGCCGCCGCCACCACCACGAGGGGGCGGACGACGCCGGGGCTCGGAGACAGGCTCGGGCGCCTCGACACGCACGACCTTCGGCCCGGAGAGCTTGATCGTCGATTTCTTCTCGAGCTGACGCCCCGCCGGCGTGACGGTCTTCGGGCGCGTAGGCACATTCATCTTTGGTGTGGTTCGAGGCCCCTGGATGTCCGGCTTGGGCGGACGCACCAGCCGCGGCTCTGTCCCGGTATCCGAATCAGTATCCGATCCTGCATCCGCCGCGGGCCGTGCCGGCTCGGGCGCTGCGGGCGGCGTGGCGGAGAGCCCCGCAGGGACCTGCGTTGGACGAAGCACCGGGGGTGAGCCCGGCGCCGCACGCTTCGGAGCAGCGGTGGGGGAGGCAGGCTTAGCCGCCGGTTTCGCCAGAGGCTTCGCGGGCGGCTCCGCAACGGCGACATTCCCGTCCCCTTCGTCCGTGTCTCCATCCTGCTCGATGGGCTTTGCCTTCGCTTTCGCCTTGGGCTTGGCCTTCGACCGGATCTTCTCGATATCAACCTTCTCGGCCTTCTCCACCGCCGTGTGTGGGGAGTCGTCCGTATCCGAGCCGGCGAACCACTCGCGGATTGTCTGCTCCAGACCGATCGACACCGTCGACATGTGATTCTTGATCACCGTCGTCGGGATGCCCTCGGCGTGGCATTTCTCCACGATCGCCTTGGACTTGATGCCCAGCTCTTTCGCGATTTCAAAGATTCGTATATTGGCCAACTGTTTCTCCGTCCGTTGCCCCGTGACAACCGTGATTGATATCTCTTCGTGTCGTTTGTTGCGTGTTTAGTGCTCGCCGCCCAGGATGTCCGCTGCACGCGATTCCGCTTCCTTACCGGGCTTTACCTCGGCCCCCGCGTCTTCATTCGCAGCGGGTGCCGCGGCGGCACCAAGGATCGCCGCCGCCGCGATATCCGGGGTGATGTCGTCGCCCGAGATCGCTCCAGAGAGGATCGCAGCCGCGGCCTGCTCTTCTTCTGCCTTGCGTGCCGCCGCCTCGGCCTTCTCGATCTCCTGCTGAGCCGCGACGACCTTTGCCTTGGCGGCACAGATCTCCACGGCCTGCGCCGCGGTGTCCTCGTCGATCTCCAGTTCGGTCATCAGCATCTCCTCGCCGATCTCCTCGACATCGAACACCGAGATCATGCCGAGCGCCGCCAAGCGGTCCACGCCCTCCGTGGTGATCCCCTCCACCTGTGTGAGGGTGTCCGAGAGCGTCTCCAGACCCTTCGTGAACTCCTCGGGGGTGAGGATGTCGACATCCCAGCCGGTCAAGCGGGCCGCCAGCCGCACATTCTGCCCGCGCTTGCCGATCGCCAGCGAGAGCTGGTCGTCACGCACGACGACGGTCGCCCGTCCGAGCTCGAAGCACAGCGAGATCTCCTGAACCTCCGCGGGCTTGAGCGCGTTGGCGATCAGGATCTGCGACGACTCGTTCCAGCGGACGATGTCGATCTTCTCACCGTTCAACTCGTCCACGATCGTCTTGATCCGCGAACCGCGGATACCCACGCACGCGCCGACGGCGTCGACCTTTGAGTCGATCGACGAGACCGCCATCTTCGTGCGATACCCGGGCTCGCGGGCCATCGCCTTGATCTCGATGGTCCGCTCGAGCACCTCGGGGACCTCGACCTCGAACAAGCGGCGGATGAAGTCCGGGTGCGCACGCGAGAGGTAGATGCTCACGCGGTTGCCCTGGTCCTTGACATCCGAGATAATCGCGCGGACGCGATCACCCGGCGCGAACTGCTCGCCCGGGATCTGCTCGCTGCGGAGCATCATGCACTCCGCCCGATCGACCTCGACGACGAGTGCGCCGCGTTCGTAGCGTTGAGCGATGCCGACGATGATCTCGCCGACGCGTTTGGAGAACTCCTCCATAAGCGACTGACGCTCGTCATCGCGGAAACGCTGAATCATGACCTGCTTGAATGTTTGGGCCGCGATCCGCCCGAAATCACCCGGGTCCATGTCCAGCGGCTCCTCGTAACGGAACAGCTGGATCTCCCCGGTGATCGGGTCCACCGAGCACTGGAACTCCTCGGCGTCGAGCGTCCCGAAGAACTTGCGGCATGCCGAAACCATCGCGCTCTCGAGATCGGCAATCAACAACGACCGGTCGATGTTCCGGTCGCGGGCGATCGAATCGAGGATGCGCATCATTTCTGAGGTATTCATTGGGTTCTCCGGTCTGTCCCCGTCGTGCGGGTCATTCTGTTCAGTTGCTTGATTGTTGAGTTGTCGATGTCTTGTCAAAAACGCAAACGACCGCGAGTATGGAACACAACTGCGGCCGAGCGAGACGACGGGAGAGGGGGATACCCCCTGTCTCCGCCTGTTCCGGGTTGGACAACGCCGTTACCGCATCGTCCGCACCTTTCCAAGGCGGGAGAGACCGATCACACTGGGCGACCGATCAACCTTCATCACGCACAGCCATCATCATGCCCGCACTCCGATCTCCGGGCACCATGCCCGGTTCTTCCGAGTAAGTATAGAACACCCCGTTCCCCATTTCTTGCCCAGCCCGCCGCCGCCTCCCGCCAATCCGCCCCTGTCTTTGCCCCACGGGGCATTGTGCAGCCCCCCGTTGCGATGGGCCGATTTATCCCCAATGCCCGGAGTTTCTACCCATCCCACTCGCTCCACTTCACAGGCATGGGCGGGGGTCGCCTCGCTCGGGTCCCGGCTGCGTTCAGAGCCCAGCGACACCCAGGCCCGCCTGGACCTTGCCTCGGCCCTGACCACCCTCGGGCTCCGCACGCTCGCGCTCCATGAGCTCAAGACCCTCGCCGGGCAGGGCGTCCCCATGGTCGAACTCCAGGACCACCTCCGGCTGGTCGAGAAGCTCCCCGAAGATGCGGTGCCCATCGCCGCCAGCGAATCAATCCTCCGCACGAACCTGAGCCGAACCGGTCTCCCAATCGGGGTCTTTGAGCCCGCGATCAACGCCTGGCGTGCTCAAGCCGAATCCGAGGTCCGATTCCGCGTCATTGATGCGAACATCGTCCGTTTTCTCAAAGACAAAGGCGTGGTCGACCAGATGCAGGATGCCCGCGGGCTCTTCCGCAAAATGCTCGAGCAGCCGCTCATCGAGCTCACCAAGCGACAACGCGGCCCCATTGTCATCGACGGCGTCCGCCCGCCCTGGATCCTTGAGCGACTCCTCGAAGACGACGCACAGCCCCGTGTATCGGGATTCCGGCAGCGGCTCTTCATTGTCCAGAATGATCCCGTTGAGTTCTGCGAGGGGCTCTCGATCACGGACCTGACTGATCGGCTCCGTGACGATCGGATCAGCTGGTTCGTGGGCAGCGACGCGGCGCAGAAGCTGAATGAGACCATCGCCCAACGCCCAGGCATCGCGCACTCGATCCTCACCATCGCCAACCCCCAGAACGCATCACCCCTCACCAAGCCCATCCACGAGTCCCTCCAGAAGTTCACCGCGAAGGAAGCCGAGGACAACCTCGAACGCAAGGCCCGCATCGACGCCCGCTACGCTCCGCGAGATCGAGCCTACTGGAGCGAACGATTCGGTGACAGCGCGGCGACGCTCCGGATCCTGATCCCGACCTCCCGCTATACAACCTACCTCCGCCACGCCTGCGCCGATCTCCGCGGGGTGCTCGAGGCGATGGGGCACGAGTGCGTGCTGCTGACCGAACCCGACGAAACGAGCCTGATGGTCAACGCGGACTATCTCCGCACGATCGAGGACTTTGACCCCGATCTCCTCATTTCTATGAACCACTCGCGGGGTTCATTCAACGGACTCCTCCCCGAGAACCTCCCCGTCCTCACATGGATCCAGGACGCGATGGGGCACCTCTTCACCCCCGAACAAGGCAGTTCCATCGGCGAACTCGATTTTGTCGTCGGCATGGTCCACCGCGAGCTCATCGAGAAGTTCGGCTTCCCCGAAGAGCAAACCCGCTGGCTCCCCATGGCTGCGGGCACCGCGAAGTTCTCCGCGCCTTCCACCAAGCCCACACGCCCCCGAGAGATCGCGTATGTCACCCACCAGTCCGAGTGCGTCGATGCCCAGATCGAGCGCCTCCTGAGCGATTTCATCCAGGAAGTCCCCGAGCGGGCACCGCAGTTCCGCGAGCTGACCCAGCGTCTGAAGATACTCATGCAGCAGCCCCCCGTGGATCATCTCCTCCCAAGGATCCTGAGCGTTACAGACGAGTGCATCTTCCAAAGCGAACACCCTGATGCGTTCCCCGTGCTGCGTGCAAACATCATCCACGGGCTCTCGATCCCGCTCGCCGAACGCATCTTCCGCCACCAGAGCATCCGCTGGGCCGCCGACATCGCCCACCGCCGCGGCTGGACGCTCCGTCTCTACGGCAACGGCTGGGACAAGCACCCCGAGTTCGCTGGGTACGCCGCGGGTCCACTCGAGCACGGTGAGGCGCTCGCGGGGTGCTACAAAGACGCCGCCGTCCACCTCCACGCCTCTATTCAGCAGCCGCTCCACCAGCGTGTCACGGAGTGCCTGCTCTCCGGCGGGCTCCCGATCACCCGCGTCGTCCGCGACGCATTCGCCGTCATGAACAACCAGGCCGTGCTCGAAGCCATCCGCACGAACACGATCGAGCCGGACTTCGACGAGCACGGTAACCAGATCGGGGGCTCTGTCGATCTCGAGAGCAACCCACCCGCCGCGGCGATGGTCCGCACAATGCGATCCCTCGGTCTCATCCCCGACGGTGACTACGCCGACGATCGGCAGCACTGGGTGAACAAGAAAATCGAGGACGCACGCCGCGATGGTTTGAGCGAGCCCCAGCAGATCAACGCCGACCGCTTCGCCGCGATGATCGATCTGTTCTTCTCCAACGAACAGACCCTCGAATCACTGCTCGTACGCACAATCGAGAACCCGGACTGGCGTGAAGAGACCCGATCGCGTGTCCGAGATTCACTCCCGGATCTCTACACCATGCATGGCTTCGCGCACGCCGCGATCGGATTCGTGCGAGATCGACTCGCGGCAACCCAGCAAAGAACCTAGACGCGCGATCCACCCCAAACGCTCAGCATGCACACGGATCGCAACCGATAGATTGCGCCGACAGGCACGAACGATCGCCAGTCCGCGCGCAGAACCCCGTCCCTGACGAGCCAAGACCGATCCACTCGTGCGCACAACGCCCGCCATTGTCGCAGCTCATCGTCGCGCCGGAGGCTGAAGCCCTGCTTGGGGCGATCTGTAAAACCGCCGCCGAGCACGCAACTCGCGTATCCACGCACATCGGGTCGGCTCCCGGATCCGTCCGAGATCATCTCGCCCGGGCGAACCGGCGCGCACAACCCGTAGTCCAGCAGCCGCCGGTCCAGCATCGGCGAGCGCACCTCCAGCCCGAAGTGCATCGCGCCGCGGTCGACCTTGGGGAGGATCGAAGCCGCGCAGAACCCGGTGAGATCCAGCCGCTGCACGCGCCGGAGATGATCCATCCCCGCTCGATCTTCTCCCGCGAGCCAATCGCACACGCTGTCTGCATCAAACGAGCCATCCAGCCCGAGCAACGCCCGTGATTCCGACGGATGAAACCCCGCCATCGCCCGTGCAACATACCCCTGCACAAACCCCCGGCTCGCCATCGCGATCGCCCCGAGTGCCCGCTGAGCATCTGCCGCGTCCGGCGTAGCGATTTCGCCCTCGATTGTGCGCACATCCGCCGTGCTCATCGCCCGCCCCCCGGTCCAGTCGCCGGCGCGTTGCCAGAGGTAGCCGCCGAAACACTCGTCGCCGCCGTCGCCCGCGAGGACCGCTTTCACCGACCGCGACGCGATCGCGCTGATCCGAGTCTGCGTGAGCAGCGCCGAGTACGACTGCGGCTCGTCGTACGCCGCGGAATACACGCCGAGCTCATCTTCGATCGACCAATCCGCCGCTCCGATCGTGCACGCGAGTCCAAGCCGATCAGCGAGCCGTCTCGCGTCCTCGCTCTCGTCAGCGGGACCGTCCATCGCGAGCGAAAAACACGCCGGCGATGCGCCGTTGCGCGTCGCCGCGGCGGTGATCGATGCCGAATCCAGCCCGCCCGAAAGGAACACGCCCACCGGGACATCACTGAGCAGATGCTCACGGTTCACCCGCTCGAACAGCTCCGTGAACGCCGCGGAATCTATCGGCTCGCACAGCATCTCCTCGGGCGGTGCCCAGTGCCGTTCGATCCGAAAGGATCCATCCACCGACCATCGCAGCGCATGTCCAGGGCGTAGCTTCTGGATGCCGCTCCACATCGTCCGCGGCGGAGGACAGCAACCAAGCGAGAGATACACGCCGACCGATTCCATATCGAGCGACTCCGTAGCGCCCGTCAGCGCCCGCATCGCGTCGCAGTCCGAAGCGATCAACAGACGGTGGTTCTCCCGCTTATAGACCAGCGGCTTCATCCCCGCGTGGTCGATTGCCGCGAAGAGTTCCCTTGTTTTTGTGTCCCAGATCGCGAACGCGTACATGCCGTGCACGCGATCGAGTACGCCTGATTCCCACTGCATCCATCCGCGTAGAAGCACCTCCGTATCGCAGGTTGAGCGGAACCGGTGTCCGAGTTGCTCGAGCTCTTTTCGCAGTGTTGGTGCGTTATAGATCTCGCCGTTGTAGGTGATCGCGAATCGCTCGCTCTCGTCCACCATCGGCTGACGCCCTCGCTCGCTCGGGTCCACGATTGCCAGACGCGTGTGCCCCATCGCCGCGTGCCCGCACCCGCTGATCCACTGTCCGCTTCCGTCCGGCCCGCGACGGCCCAGCGATTCCATGCACGCATCCCATCGCGCCGAACCAACGAACGCCGGGTCCATCGGCTTGCTCCCGACGACCGCGAGGATGCCGCACATTACGAGCCCACCCCGGTCGACGCGAGCGGTGGGCAGTCCACATACGCCAGGGCATCGGCCGCACCCTGCCCGAACCCGAGCAACTCACGGACCCAGGGCAGCGTCGAGCGGTCGTTCACAAAGTCGTGCGCACGGATCGCAGAGCGCACGAAGCCGTCGATATCCTGGAGTGACATCGCCGGTTTCTCGCTCATGGAGTGCTCACGCATCCGCTCTTCAAATCGTGGGTACTGAGCCGACCAATCGTATTCTGGCGGTTGCTCGCCTTGCAGTGCGTCCTCGATCGCCCAGAGCGAAACCATCGCATCGCTATCGGATTCCGCCGCGATCTCAAGCCGATCGGATAGGGTTTGCAGATCCGGTTCCTTGCGTGCGCGGAGGAGCGTTTTGATGTAGATATGACGGTAGGATTGCTCAAACTCGTGCAGCCCGAATATCTTCGCATAGCACTCGCGTGTGTAGCCACGCTTCATCATCGTGTCCTGAATCGCGCTCTCCGGGCGGAGCGGCTCGAGTTTGTTTGGCACAACGCTCAACGCCTCACCCAGCAGCGGCGCACGATAGATGTGCAGCCCCCGCGTCGCCAATCCGGCCATCGTCTTGCACAAGAACAACGGCGTCGCGCAGTACGCGTTCACCGCCATCTTCCCGCATACCTCACGCACCCGGAGCAGCACATCCGCTAGGGGCAATAGGTCCGCGTCCACCGCGATCAGCCACGGACGCCCGGAATCACGCCCGATCTCCAGCGTCCTGCGCACGGCCGCCGAGAACGGTTTTTCGTGGATGACTGTGCACTGCGCCGGATCTTTCAGCCCTCGCCGCATGATCTCTGTGCACGCCTGTTCCGTGCGTTCACCCGCCGCGCGGACGACGATCGTGAGCTCGCTCGTCTCGGGATATCGTCGTTCGGAGCTCTCCATGATCGGGTATACTAGTGCCGATCGGAGCAACGCGCCATGCCGAAACCTGTCAGTGTGATCCTGCCTATCCATCGTTGGGTGGACCGCACCCCCGAGGCGATCGCGTCAATCCTCCAGCAGATCCACGAACAGCTTGAACTCCTTCTGATCACCAACGGCGGGGAAGCGGGTCTACGCGATCGAGCACACGATATCGAAACTTCCGATCCCCGCGTGCGTGTGATCCACAATACGGAGCCCGGTCTGCCCAAGGCTCTCAACCTCGGCATCCGAAACGCCCGCCACGAGCTCATCGCCCGGATGGATGCCGATGACTGGTCGCATCCCGATCGGCTGTCCGAGCAGGCCGCGTACATGCACGCGCACCCGACGCTCGCAGGCTGCGCGAGTTCGACGCGGATGGTCAACCCCGGCGGATCAATGGACCACATCCACACGCCGCCGACAACACCCGAGCAGACCCGCTGGCGGGTGCTCGTCTGGAACCCGTTCGTTCACGGCTCGATGATGCTCCGCAAATCCGCGATCCAAGCCGTGGGGGGCTACAACGAATCACTCGATCGCGCCCAGGATTACGACCTCTGGATCCGTCTCGCGAGCCGCGGACTCGCGGGGATCACCCGGGTGCTCTACACGCACCATATGAGTGCCGGCTCCAAACCGGTGGGGCTGGATGAGATCCAGGGGGCGCACACCGCGCAGTTTCTGATGGAATCTTGGGAAAAGCTTCCCGCGGGAAGTGCTGAGGAGATCCAGCCGATCCTCGCGGAGCTTTGTGGTGGTGATCCCTCCGCACGCGCAGAGCTGGAAAGGCACATGGAAACACAGGGCCCCTCCCGAGCGGCCCTCACCGTCTGGCTCTGGTCGTGCTGGCGCCATCCGATCGCGCGGACCATGCAGCCGGACCGCCAGCGGAAACTCGACGAAGCACGCGCACAACTCGCGGGCTCCAACTGCAGCGGCGTCTGGCTCTGGGGCGCGGGCGATTTCGCCCGCTCGATCCTCTCGCAAGCCGACCCTTTGGGCGTCCCGATCCTTGGGGTCCTCGATGACTTCCGCCATGGTGAACGACTTCGGGACTTCATCGTCGCTCATCCGGACCGAGCGTCGATCGATCCGCGGAGCAATCAGGCGGTGTTCATCGCCTCCGATCTCTACGCGCAGACCATCTGGGAACGGTCCGAACCGCTCCGCGTCCGGGGGGTCGTTGTGCTCGCGCCGAGCACCGATCATGCTGCGGAGCCCGTTCGATGAGCACGGAAACGATGGTCGATTTCATCGTGCCGATGCACAACGCGCAAGACACGATCGCACGCACCATCCGATCGCTTCTCGACCTGAGAGACCCCCGATGGAGAGCGATCGTCATCGACGACGGCTGCACCGATCGCTCCGCGGAAATCGTGCGCACGATCGATGACCCGCGTGTTCTGATGCACCATCAAGCAAACGCGGGTGTTTCTGCGGCAAGGAACCACGGATTTTCGCTCGCACAGGCACCGTTTGTCTGTTTTCTTGATGCCGACGACACAATCGAGCCCGAATACATCGAGGTACTCCTGCCGCTCGCGCAGGGTTCTTTCCTCGGCGCGGCTTGTGCTTGTGATTACCTTGCGCCGGGCGGGCAACGGATCCTTCCCCCGTCGATTCCAAGCGGGCATTCACTTTCGATCGACGCGTTCTGTGCGCTCGACTGCCCGCCGATCATGTCCATCATGCACAACCGATCCGCGATTGCAGCGGTATCGACCGCTGGTCCGGTATTCGATCCAGCCCTCGATGCGTTCGAGGATCTCGATCTGCTCATCCGGCTCAAGAAATCGCACACAAACAAGAACTCGTCATGGGCGTTCGATCAAAGCACACTCGCGCACTATTGGCAGACCCCGCGGAGCCTCTCGTCGATCAATCCCCGCGTGCATTCGTGCGGCCTGGAGATCCTCCGCCGATACTTCAACGAAGACCCGAAGCCTGTCCGAGCGTGGACACTCCGCTCGCTCGCGGCATCCATCGGCGCGGACGATCAAGGCCGCGCCGGTGAGCATCTTTCGGAGATCAAGCCGCTGCGAGAATCTGAGATCGAAACGCTGGACTCGCTCCTTCGATGGCACATCTGCCGGAGAGACGCGGTGGATGAGCCCGGGCTTGCGGCACGCGTTGATAAAGTGCTCGACTCGATCGACAGTATCTTTGAGCACGAGCCGTGTATCGCGAGCCTCCGGGAAATGATCGGATCGTGGCGAGCGGATCGATGGATGCACGCGGTGCGTGTAGTGAATGGCTCACGATCGGCTGATGCTCGGCTCGTGGTCTACGGGCTGGGCCGCAACGGGAGGCGGGTGATCGATGCCTGCACCAAGCTCGGGATTGGCTACGAAGTGTTCGACGACGATCCGCTCCGGATCCCACAAGGAATCGGCACGGCGGAGATCGCAGAACTCACCCGGGACGATGTTGTGCTTGTAACCCCTGACAATGCATCCGCGATCATCAAGAAAGTCCGAACGATTACGGATGCGCGGGTATGGACGATCGCGTCGGCGCTGCGTGATACAGCCGATGCACCCTCGCCGTCGGCAGGCGTTTGAGCGTGCGTTCAAAGAGCCGGTCTTCGTGCATCCAGCTGCTCAGGACCACATCATCGAGATCGAGGCTCGGCGCGTCCTCGATCGAAACGATCGGGAGTTCCCCGAGTGTTGCACCCCATCGCGTCGGTTCGTCGTCGATGATGCACACGATGTGTGCCGGCGACGCAGAGATTGTTCCGATCAGATCAATGGTGTGCCTTCCGGCGCCGTAGATCGCGACGCGCCGTCCAGACAGCGAGCGGAGCACACACGCCATCCGCTCGCCCGCGTCCCACGGGGTGGACCCGCTCACGCCGATCCCGCCCGTGAACGCGGCGGGCCGCTCCGCGGGCCACACGGGATCGGGCATCGCGCTCGCACGCTCGACGATCTCCACCAACCGATCCGCGAACCGCGTTGGGTTGTGCTCGCGGGCGATGTGTGCTTGTGCACGCTCGCTCATCATCCCCAGATCCATTGTGCGTGCCCGCGCGATCGCACGCCCCATCGCCCGCCCGGCCTGCTCGCCCGTCGCGTCCTCGTCGCAGTCCACGACGATCCCGGATTCACCATCGACGATCGACTCGTTCATCCCCGATCGAACGCGCGTCACGAGCGGTACACACCCGCACGCCATGGCCTCGAGCATCGCGACGCTCTGCCCCTCGTAGCGTGAGGGGAGCACCCACAGATCCGCCCACGCGAGGTGCTCCGCGACGCGGTCCGGATCGACCGATCCGAGGAGCTCGATGCCCGAGATGCTCTGAGACTGTTCACGCAGCGTGTCCATCGCGTCGCCGTCTCCGACGACGCGCAGCTCAAAGCCGATCTGCTGTTCGTGGAGTGTTCGCGCGATCCAGGGTAACGCGCTCACCCGTTTCTGCGGCTCATCGATCCTTCCTGTGTAAACAAGACGGACGGAACGGGTCGAGCGAAACGGGGATCGCTCCGTTTGTGTGACCACGCCGACGGGGTTGGGCACGCGGAAGACATCCGAAGCACGCCCGGGTAATTGAGCAGCGGTTTGCTCCGCGAGCTCCCGGCTTACGCACCCGAACGCGCACACAACCGGTTCGTAGTGCACCGCGACCGTCAGGTCATAGCGGTTGTCCGCGTGGATCCAGGCAACCGGGCGCACAATCCCGGGCATCGTTTGCGTGAGGCTTGCAACGACGCCGAACGCGTCGCCGTGCAGGCAGGGAACGATCACGACTGGTCTCCGTGTCCGCTCGTGCATCGCGGAGATCACACGCCCGTATCTCTCGACAAGTCCATCGATCTGTCCATCGAGTTCTTCGATGGGGTGGTCGCACTCGACAACGCCCTCAACATATCCCGAGAGGAAGCCGGGCACCGGCTGTCCGGGGTGGGTGTGGACGAGCAGCCCGGACTCGATCCCCCGCGAGCGGAGCGCGTCGATTCCCCGCATCGCCCAGGTGGTGACGCCGCTGACGCGGAGATGGCTCGGCAGTACAATCAGCAAGGGCTCGGCTCCTCCATGCCCCGGATCGTACACGAAAAGGATCCTTCTTGACTATTCAGCCCACGCAGACCGTTTCGCTCATCATCCCCAGCCGAGGGCGTTCGCTCAAGCTCCAGAATCTGGTCGATTCGATCGCTTCGCAGGAGATCCCGGAGGGCTGGGGGCTCGAGACCCTCATCATCATCGACGGCGAGGGGGAGCCGCCGATCTGTCCACCCAAGATCAACGCGGGCGTTCATGCCATCGGGCACGCCGGCGCGGGGAACGCCCGCAACGAGGGGATCCGCAGATCGTCCGGCGAGATACTGGTCTTTCTCAACGACGATGTCGTTCTCCAGCCCGGGTTTATCGCGGCCCATGTCGGCGCGATCCGGGCGGGGCATAAGGCGGCGGTGGGGCACGCGCCCTGGAAGCCGCCGGGTGATCCGACGCTCTTCGATGCGTTCGTTGCGTGCACGCCCGCGATCTTTGCTCAGTCGAGCCTTGTCCCGGGGGGGCTGCACGATTTCCGTGCCGCGTGGACACTGAATCTGTCGCTCGCTCGTTCGGTGATCGAGGAGATCGAGCACCCGTTCCACCCGGAGATCCGCCCGGTGTACTTCGAGGATCTGGAGTTCGCCTACCGCTGCCTCGGCGGAGCGCCGGCAATCGTGTACGAGCCCCGTGCGATCGCTGTCCACGACCACCGCGTGAGTATCGGGGAATACTTTCGACGCGAGGTGCTGCTCGGGATGATGAGCGCGGTGCTCTGCGAGACCAATCGGCGGTGCTTCGATGCGTTGTTCACCACCGAGCCCCGGGCACACGCCCAAGGGGCCCGCCCGATGCTGGATCTGGATACCCCCGACCACCGAAGGCTGCTGGCGTACTTTGTTGAGCAAGCCGAGACGCGCATCGATCCGTTGGGCGATCAGCACGACGCCGCGTCGAGGTTATTTGTATCCCACCTGCCGCTGAAGCGTCGCGCGTTCCGGCTGGGGCTGATCGCGCAGCTCGACGAGCGGTTGGCGTGGGATCAGCGGGTTCCACGGGCGGCGGAGGTCCTGAGCGAGGATGCGGTCTTCTCCGGCCTGGGTTCTCCGGCGAATCAGGCGCACGAAAAACGCCCGATGCGAACCGCACCGGGCGTCCAAAGCGGGTGATGAGATTTGAACTCACGACATTCACGTTGGCAACGTGACGCTCTACCACTGAGCTACACCCGCGTATTTACTTGTGGCCGGGGCGTGCCCCGATCGGGTGGAAAGATATCCCCGAAAACCCCGCCCGTCAATCAAAGTGGGCGATCAACCTGCATCACCGCGCCCGAACGGGGGGATCCGCGAATTATCGGGACTTTACGGTGACCCGGCAGCGCCCCGGGCCTCACGGATCGCCTCGGCGACCTGCCCACCCGTGTAGGCGTTGGACATCCAGACCGGTTCGTCGCTCCCCGGCCCGTAGACCACCAGCAGCGGGATCCCCACCTGGTTGAGTGAGCGGAGCTTCTCCCACCCCGGCGCGGAGTTGCTCGTCAGGTCCGCGACCATCGGAACGACCCCCGCGGACAGCAACGCGGGCTTCACAGGCTTCTGGCTGAGCACCGTCGCCTCGAGAACCTTGCAGTTGATGCACCACTCGGCGGTGAAATCCAGCACCACGACATCGCCCCGCGCGAGCGCGGCGTCGAGCGCTTCGGGGGAGAAATCGACCCAAATATTGTGGTACTGGTGCATCGTCCGGTCGTACCCCGCGGCCCCGCCGAGACCCATGAGCGCGAACGCGAGCACGGGGTACACGAGCCGCGGCCCGATCTTCTTCGTGATCTTGTAGGTCCGCGCGATCAGCCAGCCCCCGGTGGCAACCAGGAGCAGCCCGATGATCCACCAGTGGACCGCCTTGCCCCACCAGGGCAGGGAGATCCCGCGGGCGGAGGCGAACGAGATCACGCTCGTCCCGAGGAAGTACGCCGCCGCGGTGAGCATCATCAACCCCATGATCTGCTTGACCAGATCGCTCGCCGGTCCGGTCCGCGGGATCCGGTTGACCAGCTTGGGGAACATCGCGAGAACGAGGTAAGGCAACGCCATCCCGATGCCGAGAAAGACGAAGATGGTCATCACAAGCAGCGGGGGCATCGCCGCGGCGCCCGCGAGCAACGCCCCGGCGACAAACCCGAAGCAGGGGAGCCCGAGCACGGCGGTCATGATGCCGAACAGGAACGAGCCGTGGATGGAGTCCGCCTTGGGGTTGAGCTTGTAGACATTCTGAGGCAGCTTGATCTGGAACAGTCCCATGATCCCGATCCCCATCATCGCGATGACGATCCCGATGAGAAGTGTGATGTACCAACGCCCGAAGATCAACTGCGACGGATCTGCGACGGTCTCTTTCGCCGCCGCGACGGCGACGACAACCGGGATCCCGATCGCGGTCCAGAACGCGACGACGCCGAGCGCCATCGAGAACCCGAGCGCGAGTGCGCGGGATTTGTGCTCCCCGGCGTGCGAGCTGATCGCCATCACCTTGAGCGGGATGACCGGAAGCACGCAGGGCGTGAGATTCAGCACGAACCCGCCGACCGCGGCGAGCAGCGCGAGCACGATCATGCCGGGCGCGGAATCCACCGGCGGCAGCTCCAGACCGAGGAACTTGCTCTTCGCCCCCGATTCGTTCGGTTCGGTCTCGACGACGCCCGCTCCCCACGCGTCCGGGTCGGCGTAGACCGATGCGTCGAAGCCGCTGAAGAGCTCCGACGCGATCCCGATATCCGCGCCGCCCTTGGCGACCGTGAGGGTGAGCGTGCGCGTCTCGCTGCTCGGCGGATCGCAGGTCGTATCATTGCAGGCCTGGAAGCCGACACGGATCTCGATGCTCAGCTCGCCCTCCGGCGCGTCGGGGCTGACGAGGACCGGGACATACGCGATCGCCCGCCCGGAGTACACATTGTAATCGACCGGGCCGTTTTCGAACCCGAAGTCCACGGCGACCGTGTGCTCCTCGGGCCACTGGATCCGCCCGAGCGTCAGGAGTGGGTTATCCGCGAGCGTGATCGTGGTGGGGATAGCGGGGAAATCGCCCATCGCCTTGGGGATCTGGGGGTCGTGGGTGTGGGCGTGATAGCCCTCGTCGTGGTCGAAGACAACAGCGATCGCGAGCCGATCGCCTGGGGCGACGGTCTGCGTGGAGAGGGCCGCGTCGATCTGGACATGCTGAACCCCGAAGCCCATCGGCTGGGCGTATGCACGCGAGCCCGACCCGAGAAGCAGGGCGAGGAGCGTGGAGGTCAGTACACGGAGGGTGGCGGTCATCGTCAAGGGTGTGCTCCACAGGGGATCCGGGGTTCGTGCGGGCCCAACCACCCCGGATTCTCGAATATTTCGCGCCGGGCACGCTCGCCCGGGAATCATCAAGATATCCGGACCCCCCGCCCGATAGAAAGGGGACGGATTGTACCATCCGGATGTCTGTGCGCACAGACTCCGCCAGCGAAGGACGGGCATGCTCGATCAGAACGAAATCGATTCATTGCTCTCCGCCGTCGCGCCGGAGCCCGAAACCGAGAAGAAGGGATCCGGGCCGCAGATCTTCACCCATTCCGGCGTGGATCTCGACCAGGTCGAGATCCGCCAGTACGACTTCAAGCGACCCGAGCGTGTGTCCAAGGACCAGATGCTCGCGCTCGAGACGCTTCATGAGGCGTTCGCGCGGAACTTCGGGGCTTCGCTCTCGGGATTCCTCCGCACGATCGTCGAGGTCCGCGTCGCCGCGTGCGAGCAGATGACCTACGGCGAGTTCGTCTCCGGGCTTCCGAACCCGACGAGCTACAACCTCATCCAGCCCAACGAGCTCGAGGGGCAGATGTGCCTCGAGATCTCGCCGCTGATTATCTACCCGATCATTGATCGCTTGCTCGGCGGAACCAACCAGGACCTCTTTATCCCCCAGCGGCCGATGACCGCGATCGAGCAGCGTCTGATCTCCAATGTCCTCGGTCGGGGGCTGAGCGCACTCTCCGAGGCGTGGGACTCCGTGTGCCCGCTGAAGTTCGACATCGTGGCGCACGAATCGAACCCGCAGCTCGTGCAGATCGTGCCCCCCAACGAGGTGGTGATGGTGATCGGGCTCGAGGTGCGGATGTCCTCGCGTGCGGGCACGATGAACCTGTGCATCCCGTACAATGTGATCGAGCCGGTGATGGACGACCTGTCGAGCCAGAGCTGGTTCGCGGTCAAGAAATCCGACGACGATGAGACCAACACGAAGCGGATCGCCCGGAACCTCGACCAGGCGGGCGTCCGGATCTCGGCGGTGCTCGCGCAGACCTCGATCACGCTGCGGGATCTGTCCGAGATGCAGGTCGGGGACATGCTGGTGACCACGCAGCCCGCGACCGAGCCCGCCGTCATGCTGGTCGAGGGCGAGCCCAAGTTCCTCGCTCAGATCGGGCAGCATCGGGGCAAGCGGGCGGCGAGGGTGATGCGATCAATCGCCAAGGGCGAACGGATCGAGACGACCTTTCGCCACTGATTCCGGATGATCGCGGCCCGGGTTTTCCCTGTATTCATTGCGAGAATCGTGTAGAATGCACGCGGATGTCCTTTCATCCAGAAAGTGGGACGGATGATCCGTGGTGCGCTCAATATCAAGAAGCTCCTCGCCGCGATGCGCCGGCTTGACGCCTCCGATCTGCACATCAAGGTCGGTATCCCCCCGACCTACCGCATCGGGGGGGCGCTCAAGCCCATCGATGGCGACCCGGTCTCCGAGGAAGAAGCCGATCACCTCCTCGATCCGCTGCTCAGCGAGGTCCAGAAAAAACGCTTCGATGAAACAGGCGATCTCGACTTCGCGTGGCACCTCGAGGACCCCGAGGGCGGGGCCGGTGACCGGTTCCGGATCAACATGCTCCGCTCAGGAAACCACACCCACGCCGCGATCCGCAGGGTGAAGGCAGAAATCCCGAGCTACGCGGACCTCCATCTCCCGCCCGTCTACTCACAGATCGTTCACCGCGAACGCGAGGGGCTGATCCTGATCGTCGGTGTCACGGGTTCGGGCAAGTCCTCGACGCTCGCGGCGATGCTCGACGAGGTCAACGCGACACGCGACGAGAACATCATCACCATCGAGGACCCGGTCGAGTACCGCTTTGTGCCGAAGCGGTCGATCATCTCGCAGCGTGAGATCGGGATCGATGTGACGGATTTCCACGAGGCACTCCGCCATGTCGTGCGTCAGGACCCCGATGTCATCTTCATCGGCGAGATGCGCGACCAGGAGACGGTGCTCTCCGCCATCCAGGCCGCCGAGACCGGACACCTCGTCTTCGCAACGCTGCACACCGCCGACACGATGGGCGCGTTCGGGCGCATGCTCGAGTTCTTCCCGCAGGATGAGCGTGCGTTCGTGCGCAACTCGCTCGCGAGCACGCTCAAGGCGATCTGCGCCCAGCGTCTGGTTCCTTCCAATCCGGGCTCGGTGAACACGAAAGTCGTGCCCGCGGTGGAGGTCCTGCTCACAACACCGATGGTGCGTGAGCTGATCCGTGACGAGCGGGACGCGGACCTTCCCTCGGTGGTGGCGTCGAGCCGCGAGGAGGGGATGGTGAGCTTCACGCAGTACCTCGCGGAGTTGGTCGACAAGGAATGGGTGGACATGCACACCGCGCAGGAGTTCGCGCCGAATCGTGACATGCTCAACTCGATCCTCAAGGGCGTCGAGGTCAAGGCCGCGTCACTGGTGGGGCGGATCAAGGGATAAACCAAGACACGCCAGCGAAAGAGCTTTCATCGGCCGTCGATCCACGGTACACTCCGGGCGTTCATCACCCCCGGAGGCGACCTCATGATTCGTTCAAATATCGTTTTGGCAAGTGTTTGCGTGATTGGCTCGGGTATTGGCCTCGCTGAAGCGGCCGAGCCGATCCAGATCGGGTTCCTCTGGCATATGCATCAGCCGAGGTATGTCCCCGACTTTGGGCCGTTCGGCTCGGATCCGTTTTTTAGTTTCTCCGTGCCGGATATCCACAACCAGCGTCTGGGCCCGTACAGGGCATGGCCCGCGGATGCCGTCAACGCGGGGTCGGGGCTCGCCCATCTCGGGGCGCATGTCAGCTTCTCGGGATCCCTGATCGAGAATCTCAACGAACTCGAATCGTCCGGAATCAACGGCGGGATCTGGAACAACTGGGACGGGGCCTACGCGGGCGAGCAGTCTTTTTCGCCGCCCAGCAACTACACCACGCTCGGCAATCCGCGTCTGGAGATGATCGGGTTCGGATACTTCCATCCGTTGATGCCGTTGATCGATGAGAAGTCGATCCGCTTGCAGATCGCGCTGCATGATCTGGCGCGTGGGAACACATTCAATACGGCGTCATCTTCCAAGGGGCTCTTCCCGCCGGAGACCGCGTTCAGCGCACGCATGATCCCCGCGCTCGTCGAGCAAGGCGTCGACTGGGTGCTCGTCGACAATTTCCACTTCGATCGCGCGTGCGTCGGGTACCCGCACACGGACTCGACCGGCGTCGCCCGCCCGAACAAGGCCGACCAGATCAACCCGAACCCCGCGACAATCGGCGGTCGCTGGGTGCAACTGCAGAACCTCTGGGCGCCTTCGCAGGTGTCCGTCCCGTTCGGGTATCAGCCGCACTATGCGCAGCATGTGAATCCGGAGACCGGCGCGATCTCCCGCATTGTCGCGGTCCCCGCCGCCCGGTACGAGGGCAACGAGGACGGACGCGGCGGGTACGGCGCGTTCCTCTACGACCAGGTCATGGACGC
>JAGQOC010000229.1 GCA_020427745.1 Phycisphaerales bacterium
CGAGGAGGACAAGAAGCGGCGCGAGCTCGTGGACCTCAAGAACCGCGCCGATGGCACGATTGCCCAGGTCCGCAAGTCGCTCGAAGAGCACGGCGGGAAGGTCTCCGGCGAGGTCCGCTCCAAGATCGAGAGCGCGCTCTCGAATCTCGAGTCCAAGGTGAAGGACGAGAACATCACCAAGCCGGCGCTCGAAGCCGGGCTCAAGGAGCTCGAGGAAGCGTCGATGGAGCTGGGCAAGATTGTCTACGAGCAGGCGACAGCAGAGCATCAGGCGTCCGGAGGTGCCGCACCCTCGGGCGGCGCGGACGATGTGATCGACGCCGACTTCGAGGTCAAGGACGACTAAGGCAGATCGCGATTCAATACAGGCCCCGCTCATTCTTGGGCGGGGCTTTTTTATGCGCTGAGTTCGGGGATGGACCCGATCGCGGAAATCATCGCCCGCACGGCCTGCCCACGGTGGGAGAGCGCGTTCTTCTCGTCGGGCGAGAGCTCGGAGCTCGCGCGGGTGTGCTCTGGCGCGACGAGGAAGACCGGGTCGTACCCGAACCCGCCTTCGCCGCGCGGGACATCGCCCGGGAGCCCGATGATGCCCTCGAACGCGCCGGTGGTCGTTGCGTGGATCTGTCCTTGCGGATCGCTGAGGACCATCGTGCACACAAACCGTGCGGCCCGGTCCTTGATGTCAACAGCATCGAGATCGTTGAGCAGGCGCGTGATGTTCTCGGCGTCGCGTTGCTCACGGGTGAGCTCGGCAGCACGCCCACCGGTTTCGCCGCCGAATGCGTAGTGGCTGGAGATCACGCCTGGGGCGCCGCGGAGGGCGTCGACCTCGAGCCCGGAATCGTCGGCGAGGCACCAGTGTCCGGTCAGCCGGGCGTAAGTGGTTGCCTTGATGGTCGCGTTCTCGGCGAAGGTGGTGCCGGTCTCGTCGGGCTCGGTGAAGGACTGCCCCAGATCATCCAGCCCGAGGATCTCAGTGCCTGAATCCGCGAGCAATGCCCGCATTTCACGGATTTTTCCCGGGTTCTGGGTCGCGAGGACGATCGTGGTCATGGGGTGATGCTATGGCTACTGTTGCCCTTACGCGAACCCCGGGGGCTTGTTGTTCATGAGTACGAAAGCACAATCGCGGGTCGATATGGCGCACAGCGCCGCCGACAGGCTCGAGGCCCTCACCGAGAACCGGCTCAGCACGCTCGGCTCGGTCGTCGGCTTCGACGGGTTCGTCGATTCGATCATCCATGTCGTCGACAAACGCCACTCGATGGCGCCCGATGACTACGAGCGGATCCACACGATCCCCGAGTTCGCCGCCCGTTGTGGGAGTGCCGCCAATCGCAGCGCGAACCTTGAGCTTGTGGTCAAGGATGTCCGTTTCGGCGGCAACGGCCCGCTGCTGAGTTCCGCGCTCGCGCGGCTCGGGTCGGGGGTCACTTTTATCGGTGCAGTCGGGCTTGAGGACGACTGGTCCACGCTCGATCCGATCTACAAACCGTTCGCGGACCGGTGCGCCAAGGTCCTGCCGATCTGCCCGCCCGGGCGGACGGATGCGCTCGAGTTCGACGACGGCAAGATCATGCTCGGCAAGCCCGAGTCCGTGCAGCGGGCGACCTGGGAGCGCATCAAAGATGCGGTCGGGCTCGAAGCGTTTATCAGCGTGCTCAACGACTCGTCAATTCTTTCGGTCGTGAACTGGACGCTCGTCGGCGGTGTTGAGGGCATCTGGCAGGGGCTCATGGACGAGGTCTTCCCGAAGCTCGACGCATCGAAGAAGCGGCGATTGTTCCTGGACCTGTCCGATCCTGCCAAACGCACAGACGCGGACATCGAGCGGGCGCTCGGGCTGATCGCGTCGATGCAGGCATACCTGCCCGTCACACTCGGGCTGAACCTCGCGGAGTCCGGCAGGATCGGTCGCGTGATCGGGCTCGATCTGTACGACGACGACCACAACCGCTCGATCGCGGAGATGGTGCCCGGTGCCGCCGAACGCATCCGCGCCAAGCTTGGTCTCGATTGCGTGGTGATCCACCAGCACACCGGGGCTGGGGCCGCGAACGAGGCGGGGGAGTCGCACTGGTTCGCGGGCCCCTACACACGCAAACCAAGGATCTCGACGGGTGCGGGCGATCACTTCGGGGGCGGGTTCAGTTTCGCCCAGGCGGCGGGGCTCGGGCTGGGCGAATCGCTCGCGGCGGCCTGCGGCGTCGCGGGGGCGTATGTCCGTGATGCACAATCCCCCACCCGCGAGCGATTGGTGGAGTTCCTCCGTGATCTTCCCAATCCAGAGATGCATTAGCATCCGGTGAAGCGGGCCGGTGAGCAATCGCCAAAAGGTCAACACGCGTTCGCGTGCGTATCCTCTGGCAATGACTACCGAACTGCTGAATCGTTTAGGGCTCACCAACCACCCGCGTGTTGTGATGAAGGTCACGGGCAATGAGTCCCCGGACGCCGATGGCATCGCCGTCTCGATGAACCCCGCGACGGGCAAGCCCATCGCGGGGATCAGGCTCGACGACGCGAAGAGCTACGAGGAGGTCACGCAGCGATCCGTCGAGGCGTTCAAGAAATGGCGCACGGTCCCCGCGCCCAAGCGCGGCGAGGTCGT
>JAGQOC010000230.1 GCA_020427745.1 Phycisphaerales bacterium
CTCAGGGAGTCGGCTTGCGGGATGATCGTGATGAGTGTGCCGCGGACACTCCCGTCGATTGCGGGAACGATGATCTCGATCTCGCCCTTGGACTCGCTCAGTGCGCGATAGAACTGCTGAGGCACATCGATCCGGGCCTCGAGCGTCGTGAGCGAGACGATCGTCGCGACGGCGCCCCCGCGGGAGATCCACTCCCCCACTTCGGTGTTTGTTTCAACCACGCGTCCGTCGAAGGGTGCGCGGATCGTCGCGTCGCTGATCTCGCGCTCCGCGAGCGCGAGATCGCTCTTGGCGGACATCAGATCCGCGTTCGCTTGGGCGAGCTGCGCGGCGCGGGACGCGAGGGCTGTTCGTGCTTCGTCGATCTCGGTGACGCCGACCGAACCCCGCTGCTCGAGCTCGAGATACCGCTCGAGATCACGGGCGGCTTCCTCGTGCTCCGCGGTGCGTTGCTCGATCAGCGCCTGCGCATGGGCGACCTCTGCCCTGTTGCGATCAAGCTCGAGCTTGGCGCGAGTGTCGTCGAGGTGGGCGATCACTTGGCCCGCTTTGACATCGTCCCCCTCGTCGACGAGCATCTCGAGCACAATGCCTTCGACCTGGACCGCGAGCTGCGAGCGCATCGGCGAGCGGATCTCGCCGGTAACACCCCGCACCTCGGTGAGGGTTTCCATGCGCACCTCGTCGAGCATGACCTTTGCGGGCGGGGGCCCGCCTTGAGCGAACGCCGGTGCAGCAGTCAGAAGCCCGAGCAGGATGGCGGTGAGAGAGATTCGTGACATGCGGTGCTCCTTTGGTGAGCGGATCAGCCGGTTGCGCCCGCTACCGGCTCGGGGCAGAACCCCGACTCGATCGTCAGTCAGTAGACAACCTTCGGGTGCGGCGTTGATCGTATTCGGGTTCTGGATGGACCGGGAAGCTATTTTGTGCTCGCTCCTCCCCCCATTCCCCGGTATGCTAGACACATATTCTTTTCGCCGCCCCTCTCGCGAGTGCCCACATGTCCGAACCCCGCAAAACCCAGAGAATCACCCTCGCCAAGGTCGCTGAGATGGCGGGCGTCGCCGAGTCCACCGCGAGCCGGGTGATGAACGGGTACACGCACAACTTCCGGGTCCGCCCGGAGGTCCGTCAGCGGGTTCTGCAGGCCGCGAAGTCCCTGAACTACCGCCCCAACCCGATGGTCCGCTCGATCAGCGCCAAGCAGACGAACCTCGTCGCGGTCGTCGGCTGGGCATCGGACGGCGTAAACCGGACCGCGCTGTCCGAAGCGGTCCGGGTGCTGCGCACCGCGGGCAAGCATGTCTGCACGACCTTCCTCGACCCGGACTATTCCGGGCACGAACTCCCGAGCTGGCGTGTGGACGGCGCGATCGCGCACCAGGTCCGGGATTATTCGGACCTCAAAGAGCTCGAGGACCACAACATGCCGTATGTTTCCATTAACGGGCTCGCGGGCCCGGGTGGTGACGCGGTGAACTTCAACGAACACCACGGCATGGACCAGGCGCTGGACCACCTAATCGAGCTGGGTCACACACACATCGCGTACGCCTACATCGATCCGATCCGCCCGACCGCGCGCCGGACGCGCCATACCTCGGTCGAGCACCGCAAGGCGGCGTACGAGCAGATCCTCAAGCACCGCGGGCTCTCGCCCGTCGCGGGCTACGACCGCTACGACCACGACCCGCTGACCTACTGCCAGCTTGTGCTCCGCGGGACCAACGCGACGGCGGTCATCGCCTACGACGATGTCACGGCGCTCGCGCTGATCCAGGCGATGCACACGCTGGGGATCTCGGTCCCCAAGGACATGAGCATCGTCGCGTTCAACGACGAGCAGCCCGCACGCCTCGCGACCCCGGCGCTCACAACAATCGCGTTGCCCGCGGCGATCGCGGGACGGACGGCGGGTGAACTCCTGCTCGATCGGCTGAAATCCGACGAGCCGATCCCGAGCCGGACGGTGACCCTCGACGAGACGCTAATCATCCGTCACTCGACCTCGGTGCCTCGTGCGAAGAGTGATTGACCGCGGTGACGATCGAGGGGTATCGGGATGGCGCGTCAGCGGACTCTGATGTACACCAACGCGAGCACGCACACTCTGCTGATGCTCGACATAACTGATCCGCCCGTCACCGAGCAGGATCGGATCGCCCGGTCCCGATTCAACAACATCTCACGCATCGTTCATGACCCAGCGGTTGAGGTGCAGGGCACCTCGCAGTGGTTCTGGCTCGATGCCGTGAAGTAAATGAAAACACGCCCCTTTCGGGGCGTGCTTCGTGGGTCAGGAACGCAAGAAAAACTTATCGACGGCGGCGTGTGGCGCAGATCCCGGCGAGCCCGAGGAGGGCGGCGCTGGTCGGCGCGGGGACCGCGGTGGCGGTGAAGAGCCAGTCCTGCGACCCGCCGAGGTGGTTGGAGCCATCGGAGTTGGGGGTAAGCCAGCCGCGACCGACCCAGCTGGTGGTGTCGTTGTCGAGGCGGAAGCCGTCGGCGAGGAACTCGAACACACGGTCCTGGTCGTTGGCTTTCCCGAACAGCGTGTAGACGCTGTTGTTATCCAGATCGGTCATGGTCCCGGTGTTGCCGGTGGTGAACCCGTCAACGACCCAGCCGTTGCCGGTGTCGGAGACATTGAGGTGGTACCAGAAGTCGATCTGGAAATCGTGGGGATCGACATATGCGTTGTTCACGACGAGCCCGCCGTAGAGCATCCCGGTGATGTTCATCGAGTACGAGCCGTTATCCTCGTAGACGAACAGACGGGTGTTGTCGTAGTGATCCATGCTCAGCGAACCGATTCCCGAGCCGAACATGTTGTCCAGGCGCAGCCCGTAGAAGGGCGGCGCGGCGTTGCCGTCCGGATGATCGTGCAGCGCAAACTCCGCGAGCAGAATACCACCGCTGGCGTACGCCAAGCTGGCTGCGGACAGGGCGATCCCCGCCGCGAGCAGTTGTCCCATTTTCATATCTCTCTCCCTTGTAAACAAACAAATGCATTCAGGCCAAGATGGCCCGCTCTCTCTTGCGGCCAAATATAGCCAACCGAATCACCCTTCCAAAGGGCGTTTTGGCCGCTTGCAAGCAAATCCGGAGAATCTTTATATTGGAATCACAATTTATGAGAAGATGGAAAAACCAGCAAAGCCGGGGCGTCTAAATTCTGACCCGCATCCCGTCCGATAACAATAGATCACCCGGACGAGCACGGCTCACTCTGCGAACATCGCGTCGACAAAACGCTCCGGATCGAATGGCTCGATGTCCTCGGGGGTCTCCCCGAGCCCGACGAACTTCACCGGGATATTGGTCGCTTCCTTGATCGCGACAACGATCCCGCCCCGCGCGGTGCCGTCGAGCTTGCTGAGGAAGATCCCGGTGACCCCCGCTGCGGCATCGAACTCCTCGGCCTGACGCAGCGCGTTCTGCCCGCTCGTCGAATCGAGCACCAGCAGTGTCTCGTGCGGCGCACCCGGGATCTGTTTAACGATCACGCGCCGGATCTTGCTGAGCTGGTCCATCAGCCCGCCCTGCGTATGCAGCCGACCCGCGGTGTCGAGGATCAGCACATCGACCTTGCGGGACACCGCGGCGCTGCACGCATCGAACGCGACGGCCGCGGGATCTCCCCCCTGCTGCCCCTTGACAACATCGACACCCAACCGCTCGGACCAGATCTCGAGCTGACGCACCGCACCAGCGCGGAAGGTGTCGCACGCGCCGAGGAGCACAGAGTGCCCGTCATCCTTGAGCTGCTTGCAGAGCTTGGAGATCGAGGTTGTTTTCCCGACGCCGTTGACGCCGGTCATGAGGATCACGGTCGGCCCGGAATCGGCAAAGTGCAGCGCCCGATCCTGCTCGGGCCACATCGCTTTGAGCTCACCCTTCAGGTATTCGATGACATCCTCACCCTTGGTGAGCGTTCCGGCCTTGTAGTCTTTCTTGATGCCGTCGATGAGGACCTTTGTTGCCTTCACGCCGACATCGGACTGGATAAGGCGCTTCTCGATCTCTTTGATGAGCGCGTCGTCGAGCTGCTTGCCGCTGAGCACGGATCGCAGAGAGGAAACGAAGGTCTCGCGGGTTTTCCCGAGCCCTTTTTTGAGCTTGTCGAGTGTCTTCCGGAACAGGGCCATGCTCAGTTCGCCCCCGCGCCGGTGTCGCTGAGGACCCGCTTGAGGACCTTGTCCAACACGCCGTTGACAAACCCGGGCGAGTTCTCCGTCGAGAACGCCTTGGCGAGTTCCACGGCTTCGTTCACGATCGCCTTGGGCTGCGCGTTTGGTTGGTGCATCTCGTAGTACGAGAGCCGGATAATCGCGCGATCCACGACGGGCTGGCGGTGCGTGGGCCAGTCCGGGGCGAGCTCGGTGACCACGGCGTCGGCGCTCGCACGCTGGTCGTACGCCCCCTCGGCGATCGCGAACGCTTTGTCGCACTCGTGCGTACTGAACGCGGTATCGCGGTCGACGAAGTGCAATCCTTCCTCTTCGAGCGTGTCGATCGCGTCGAGCGAGCCGCGGATGAGCCCGCGGTCCTCGCCCTTGCACGCGTCGAGCTGGTAGAGCGCCAGGAGGGCGAGTCTTCGGATATCGCGTGGGGTCGCCATGGGTGTGCTTATCTCGCTGCTTTGTCGTGCGGGGTCAAGCCGGGCGTGAAACGAACGCCCGGGGTGTTTGCCTGGTGCGCTTCACGGACGGCCCGCATCGCGTCCGCGGCGTCGAGCGCCGCACTCATCGCGTCGGCTCCCTTGTTGCCCTTGTCGCCGCCCGCACGCGCTCTTGCTTGTTCCGTCGTCAGGGTTGTCACGACGCCGTAACTGAAGGGGATCCCGAGCGTGTTGGTCAGGTCGATCAATCCGTGCGCGACCGCCCTCGCGATGTGCTCATCGTGCGTCGTCTCGCCCTTGATGACGCAACCCAGACAGACAATCGCGTGATACCGCCCGGTCCGTGCGGCCGCCCCGGCGATCGCGACGAGCTCAAAGGTCCCGGGCGCTTCGAGGATCGCGAGCTGGGATGCGTCGCCACCGCGTTGGGTGTATTCCGCGACCGCGCCGTCGAGCATGACCCCGGTGATCGAGGTGTTGTATCGGCTAACGACGATGGCCGTGGGCCCGGGTTTTTGGCGCGAATTCTGGGGCACGGGGGATCGTAGCCCGGTCCTACGATGGGTGGTGCGGAGATCCATCCTCAAACTCGCCGGCGTCCTCAAGCTCACCCGGGTGACGACCGGGTTCGGGGCGGTCGCGAACCTCTGGTTCGTGATCCTCTGGACACGATCAATCCCGGAGGAGCACGGGCACGCGGCCCTGGGCTCCGGGAATCTCTTCGTCCTGCTCGGCGGCGGGCTGCTCACCGGGATCGGGCTCTACGCGTTCGGCGCCACGATCAATGACCTGCTCGATGTCCATCGGGATCGGGCGATGAACCCGGCACGCCCGATTATCGCGGGCTCGACCTCGATCGAGCTGGCGGTGTGCTCCGTCGCCGGAGCGCTCATGCTCGCGGTGCTCGGCTCGACCATCTTCGGAACGGTCGCCGTCCTTGCGACGCTGGGGCTCGCGCTGGCGGTTCTGATGTTCAACGCGCTCGGGCGGTTCGTCCCCGGGATCGGGATGCTCCTGCTGAGCGTGATCTACGCGGGGCACATGCTGCTGCCGAACATGTCGGTGCGGTTCCTGGTCCCCGCGTGGCTCATCATGACGCACGCGATGGTGGTCACGGGGCTCGCCCACCATCTCGGGCGCAAAAGCCCGCCCATCTCCCGGAGGGCGGCGGTCTTCGCCGCGTGCGGGTGGGCGCTGTGCTCGATCATGCTGCTGTTGCTGATGTGGACCCGTCGCGGGAGCGACGGCTTCTGGCCCGGGTATGTGCCGTCGTCCGCGGTGCTCTACCCGCTCGGGCTCGTGATGCTGTT
>JAGQOC010000033.1 GCA_020427745.1 Phycisphaerales bacterium
TCCAACGTCTTTCATCGCCTCTTGACGCCAAGTCATCCGCCGTGTGCCCTTTTTGGCTTGATCACCCTGACCGGACGCCGAGTTGCCGAAACAACTCCACCACCGACCAGAACGCTCTATGACCGCCCTCCCCTGCCGGGATCAGGACGACCAACCCACCAAAGCCTGACTCGTGAAGGGAGATCAGATTCCGATGGGCGCCAATTCAGACGCATAAACGAGATTCTCGTTTGTTGCCATATCCGGCCTCATCGGGCCCTCCTGAAAGGTCCCGCGATCCGGATACTGCTCGTCGTCATCCACTTGTCAAAGAAGCTGAAATCGGTCAGGATCAACCCGTCGATCTCGTTTTCCGCCCCGCAAAGGGGCGAGGGAAATATAGGCCCCACATTTCGACGGTCAAATTGCCCGTCCCACAATTCTTCTTCTTACGCCACAATTCTTTACGACGGTTTTACACCATCACGCGGATCATGCGCGGCCCAGGCACACCCACCACAAAGCCCCACAGAATCAGGGCGCCGAAGCGTCCGGGAACAGGGCGTAGGACGGTGAAATCGCGGATTCGCCGGTCAGACGCATCGGGATCCGGGAGCCCTGAGACGCCGAGGAAGACACCAACGCATACGCGTCCGAATCCGTCGATTCTGTGCCGGAATGACGCACAATCAGCCCGCCCTCCGCATCCCGAAGGATCACCTGCATCGCCGCCCCGTCCGATTGACCTGCCCCCGCGATTGGGTCCACCGCGATCTCCAGCAGATACACGCCCAGATCGATGAGCATCCGCCCGCTGACTTCCCGGAACCCCGCCGGCAGCGGCAGCTTGTCGTCCTCCTGGATCGCCGCGAGTTGGTCGCCGGCCTCCTTGACCGTGATCGCCGACGGATCAATTGTCACTATCCGTCCGGAGACCCGCGCACTGCTCTCCAGCCGATCGCCGGGGGCGGCACTGATCGTGCTCCTGCGGTAGAAACCGTAGTACATCCTGAAGACCTCGATCGTCGCCTTGGGCGATTCCGCGTGTGCCCCGCTCGGCTCCGCGGAACCGACAAAGAAGTACTGCTCCGCACCAACGAGGACCTCGCCCGACCAGTCCGACCAGCCGCCGCGGGCAAAGGGATCCTTCGTCAATGCCTGCTGCTCGGCGTCGTTCGGATCAAGAGCCGGACCCTTGCGGAAGAGCGGGTTGTTCACAACCACCCGGCTGCGATAGCGATAGACCTTGCCGGGCTCGACGCCGAGATCATGCGCCCAGAGCTGGATGTCCTGCGAGTCCAACACGCCGACGCCGCCCTTGCCCCCGATCCGGAGCGACGGATCCGTCTGGGTCACAGACTCGCCCAGAGCACGGAGCTGGTCCTGATATTCTTTGATGTCCTCGCGGAGCTGTTCCATCCGCGCACGCGCCTTGTCGGTGCTGCTGGTCGACGAGCCACCACTGCTTCCGCCCGGATCTCGGACGGATGTTTTTCCTGTACCGGGCCTCGGGTCACGGCTCCCGGTACCGCCCTGCGAGCGTCCCTGAAGGCGCTCGAGCTCCGATTCGGCGCGTGCGAGCTTGCGGCGGATCTTGTCCGCCTCGCTCAAATCATTCGCGTCCTCCGCGACCCGCTCGCTCGGGGGCACCCACTCCTCTCCCGCAATGGTCGGCGGGAACATGGGCTGCGCAATATCACCGAACGCGCCCGCGGCCTTGCTCACGAGCTCCGTCAGCTCCGGGAGCCCGTCGTCGGAAGCGATTGAACGAGTCGGCAGCGGGGTCATCGGGGGCGTCGTAATCGGTTCGGCGCTCCCCCAACGCCCGTCCGCCATCAACTCCTGACGCTCGACCTCGAAACCAACGATCGTCACACCCGTCGCGGCCCAGAACTTCCGGGGGATCCCGCCGCCGCCCTCGCCCGTGAGCGCCTCACGGAGATCCACCCCGTTGAACGACGCCTCGATCGAAACAGAAGCGAAATCAAACGGCTGGGCGCTGGGCACGAACTCCGCGTACGCCGGGACTTCCTGAAGCACGAACGGATCGAGCGTCGCCCAAGACGACACCGCGACCGGCTGTGTGGTCTTGGGGACCATCAACGCGGTGACATTGTTATTCTGCGGGCCGGTATCGATCGGGCCACCGAACACCTGCTCGATATTCACCCCTCGCCCGAGCGATGAGCTCAGCTGCGTCGCCAGATCGGAGGAGTCCGCAAACGCCTCGTTATAGCGTGCGACCAGATCCATCGGAGCAACCGCGGGGAGCTGCGGCTGCGGGTCCTGGAGCTGGCTCTCGATCCGCAACGCTTGTCCCTCGAGCTCCGTGTACACACTCTCCGGCGGAACAGATCGTGTGCTGGACACCTCAACCGTGTTGGGCTGGAGCATGAACTGCATGCTCACCACCCCGAGGAGCACGAGCAGGATCACCCCGAGAACGATTTTCTCGATGTGTTGTTCGAGTGAACTGATGCCTTTGAGTTTCATAATCTTCTCGCTGCGAGGTCGCATTGAAACGGGGACGAGAATCCCCGCAAGGGTTCCTGTTGATTAACCGTCCGCATCCGCATCGGGGTCCGCTGCGTCTGTCCGCTCGATCGGCACACCGAGCGCGGTCCGCACCGCATCGGGCATGAAGTCCTTCGTCCACGAACGGAGCCAGACCGTTTCGATGGTCACGATCGCACGGACCACATGATCCGGGCCGTAGAAATACCCCTGCTTGAGGTCTCCCCAGACATCGACCTCGTAGAGATCAACATCCGTGACGGTCATGTAGTTGGTCTTCGCGAGCGCATCAAAGAACTTTGGGAGATCCTTCGAGCTCGCGACGATCTGCATCTCGACGGTGCGGATGTCGTAGCTCGACCCCGCGACGCCGCCCGTGTGCCCCGTATAACTCGGGAGCACCTCGGCACCCTGGCCACCGCCCTGCATCGGATTGCGTGAAGGCTGGCGTCCGCCGCCGAACTGGTCGTCGGGATTCCCCGCCGGCGCAACCGGCATCTTGGACACACGGACACGCTCGACACGCTTGACCGGTGCACTCGGGATCGACATCGCCCCGGACGCCGCGTTCGTGTTGGCGCTCCCGACGGCTTCGAGCACATCGGAGATCACCCAGTAGTCCCAGAGCCAGTTGAACGCGGACGCCTCGGTGATCATACTCGGGGGTGGCGCGGCCGCGGGAACCTCGGAGAACGGCTCGTTCTGCCCAGTGTAGATCGCGTCCGTCGTGCAATAGAAAGTCAACGCCTCTGCACGCCCCTTGTACTCACCGAGCCGCTTGGCGATAAGCCCGCGCTTGAGCTGCTCGTCCTGAGCGGCCGTCATCTTCCCGTCGGGGTTGGACGCCTCGTACCGCTCCTGCTCGCGCTCCTTGTATTCCACGAGCGCCGCGTTGAGTGTCTCGGGGTCCGTCGGGCGATCCGCGTTGAGCCGGCGCAGCAGCCTGGAGTACACCGAGAGCTGCGGCTCGTCCCGTGTCCCCGCGATCTGCTCGGCCATCTCCAGCCCGAGACGGCGCAGCGACCGCTCGTCGGCGGCCTTGGGCAGCAGCCCATCGACGAGCTGTGTGTGGTCCCGCTTGTTCAGCGCCACCCCACGCTCGACTACCTCGAGGACCTGCTTGCTGCGCTCGGCTTTCTGCTCGACGAAGAACGCGGTCACCGCCGGGTTCGGCGCGCGGGTGTCCGAGATTGCCTGCTCGCCCTCGAGCACCGCCGGGAGCTGGTAGGTCACCCTGCTCTTGGACTCGAGCAGTCGTTTCTCTGTACTAAACGCATCGGTCGCCTTCTGCTTGACCGACTTGTTCCAGCCGTTAGAGAAGTACCACCCCGCCGGGAGCAGCAGCACGATCAGCACGATCGAGATCACGATCAGCAGGTTCCCTTTGATCCATCCGATGATCTTGTTCATCCCTCGTCTCCTGCTGCGTTGGTCGCTTGATCGAGCACGGCGAACCAGGTCACCGTGACCGTCGCGGTTGTTCGTGTCTGTGGTTCGGCCGGCTCGACAAGCGGCGCGAGCGAATCAACATTCGTGCTCCCGCCCAGACTTGTCGGCGTCCGCCCCGGGTCGATCGCAACCATCCCGCCACGCCCGCTGCTCGGCTGGCGACCACTCGTGAAGCCCGCGGTTCCCCGCCCGCCCGTCGCGCCCGAGGTCACCACCCAGGGCTGCGTGCCGACGGTGATGGTGTAGCCAATCCCCTCGCGCTCGATCTGGTCACGCAGGATCGGCTCGAGGATATCGAGCATGAACACATCGAGGTTGTTCGACGCGATCTCGAACTGCCCGACCATCTCCACACGCGAGCGCCCCGCGATCGCGGCAAGCCGCTCGTCAACGCTCGCCGTGTTCCCGGGCTGCCCCCCGCGACCGCCGAAGCCCCGATCGATCGATTCTGCACCGCCGGGCATGTAGTTCGTTTCCAGGCTCATCAGCGAGATCGCGGGCCCGTCGGCGATCGCCTCGGCAAACCGTGAATCCTCCGCGGCAAGCGCCTGGGCTTTGCTCTCGACCAGCGAGATCAGCCTCGCCGTATCGTCGAGGAGATTCGTGTACAGCGCCCGATTATCGAGCAACCCCACGATCTGCGCCGCGGCGAGATCAGACTCCGCACCGTCCGTCACCCCTTGACTCGCGGCGTCGCTCGCGAGTGTGCCGGCGTCGCGGATCACACGAGCGATCACGCCCGGCTTCTCCGCGCCCTCGAATGCAGACGAATCGAGCAGCGGGCGGATAAACATCGCCCCCGCCGCCGCAGCAGCGATCCCCGCCGCCGCAGCGAAATACGGGACCTTGCGTTTCCACATCGCGTCCTTGAGCACCTGCACCGGCATCAGGTTCGCACGCAGCGGCGCCTGGTCGAACGCCTGGAGCACGCACCCGTAGGCTGTCGCCATGTTGAAACTCGCGGCCTGGAACTCGCCCGCGCGGGGACCCTCGAAGCTCAGCTTCTTGAACTGCTCAAGACGATACACATCCAGATTCAGCTGCTGCTTGAGGTACTTGCGAAGCCCGGGCAGGCGGAAGGTCGAGCCCAGCCCGATCAGTCGCTTGAGATCACAGTCCGCGTGCACGGACTGGTAGAACCCGATCGAGCGCTGGATCTCCTGGACCAGATCGCTGAACACCGGACGCATCGCCTGGAACACATGGCGCGCGTGCTTGGACTGTTCCGCCTCGCGTTTGAGCTTCTCGGCTTTGGAGTAACTGAGCTTGAAGCTGTTGACCAACGCCTCGGTGAACTGGTGCCCGCCGATCGGGAAGGTCCGCACCCAGACGCGACCGGCCTCGGCGATGATCAGGTCCGTCGCGACGGTGCCGATATCGATAATGATCGTCCCGGGGGTGTCGTCGGTGAACCCGAGATCCGCCGCCAGCGCGTTGTACGCCGCGACCGGGGAGAGCGTCGCCGTATCCGGCGTCAACCCCACATCATTCAGCATCGAGAGCTGCTCGGCAATCCGCTGACGCGTCACCGCGAAGATACCCACCTCGATATCGGGCGAGTCGGGCGACACAAAGGTCTGGTAGTCCCACTCGACCTCTTCCAGCGGGAACGGGATCTGCTGGACCGCCTCGAACTTCACGATGTCCGGCACCTTCTTGGGCTCCACCGGGGGCAGCTTGGCGAACCGCGCGAAGCTCTGGTGCCCGGGCATCGAGATCGCAACGCGTGCCCCGCTCAGGTCGTGCTGCGTGACCAGCGTCCCGAGCGCGACGCGCATCGCGTCCGTCTGATCGAGCTCCGGCGTGGAGAGCACCTTGGGGTGGTTGATGATGGCGTAATCGAGGACCTTGCAGTTCGTGCCGTCCGTCTCGATCTTCAGGGCCTTGATCGCCCCGTAGCCCATCTCGATGCCCCAACATATGTTCGACGATCCCATGGAACCTCCCAATGGTCAATCCAGCGGTCAATCTCGCTCAGCCCGGCAGCCGCCGGGGGGCGGATCCTACCCGCGCTATCCGCTCGACGCACCATCATACGAACCCCCCACCGCCCTGTTCCGACGGCTTGCGGGGTTGTGACACCCCCGTGACATTCACGCAAGCCGTCCTCACGCAGCGTCAATCCGTCAGTGCATCGCCATCGCGGCGCTGGACACGAAGGTCGATCCCTGCGGATCCATCGCCGCGGCGTAGTTCAGCAGCTCCACCCGCTCGGGCTCGACCACCCGATAGGTCGCCGTGAGATTGCCGATCGAGCACCAGCGGGTCGGGTTCTGCTGCCAGGACATCGCGCCGATCAGGTCGTCGATCCGCCCCTCGACGATCATCGCGAGCATCTCTTGGTCGTGCTTGCCAACCCGCATCCGCGCCTCGTTGGCCTCTTCGCTCTCACCCGCCATCGGGGTCGGATCGCCGAACGCCGGGCCGGCGTGGCTCAGATCCGCCGAACTCACCACCAGCGTCCGCCCGGGGAGCGACGCGATCACGGATTTCAGGGCATTCACGAACGAATCAACATCCAAGCCATTATCATCATACGACTTACCGTTGTTCACCGTCGGATCATGCACGAGCGCCCCGAAGACCTTGGGGTAGTTCCCGTGGTCATCCATACCAAAGATGTGCTGGATCCAGGGCATATGCAGCTCGATCGAGTGCTCGTTCTCATGATCGTAACGGTGCTCGAAGAGCCTGCCCGCGTTCTCCTCGCCCAGCGCGGCTTTCAGTCCATTGACGACATCCTCGTCCACATTGCACGCCCCGAACGGCGAGCCGAAGCCCTTGTCGCACCCACACACACCCGAGGCCATCCCGAAATGGTTGGTCCCGAGCACGATCACCCGGTCCGGGCGATCGGCGACCCGCAGACGCCCGTAGATATTGGCGTAGTTCATCCAGCCCCGCGAGTAATCGAGGTGCGGAGCAACAATCGCCTTGGGGAGCGTGTCGAAGCTGGGCTGCTCCACATCCTTCAGGACGGCGTCGATCCACTGGTCCATCGCCTTCTTCAGGATCTCCGGTGCCTGCGCCCGGCGTTGCTCCTCGGTGGATTCTTCCCCAAGCTCATGGGCCGCAAGGTGTTCGGCGAACTGGACGCTCGCTCCGGGGGGGAGATTATCCGCCTCATCGAAGTCATCGTGCATCCTCTGGAGCATCGCGTCGAAGGTCGGGCCCTCGATCAATCCAGCGTCATCAAGCTGGGCGACGAGATCCTCGAGCATCGGGCGCTGGAGCCCGCGCCCCACCTCCGCGACGATCTGGTCGATGTCCCGCGACCCGTCCATCAGCGGCAGCACACCCTGGAACGCCGGATGGGTCACGATCATCTTCGAGGATACCTGCTGGGCGTCCGTGATCCCGATCATGGTCGCCTGCTGACCGTCCGGGGTCTGCACCGGGACGGGCATCCCGCGGACTTTGCGGAGTTTGGGTTTTTGTTGGTTCGCGGCGTTGGGATCGAACACGGGCTTGGCGGCGGGCTGGTCGGTCATCAGGGCTCCTCTTCACGGATATGGTGTGGGAACAGGATGATAGGGGCCTCCGGGCGTCGATTGAGACCACAATCCAATTTGAACACCGCGGCGAGCGTGCTACACTTCCTACCCGCTATTTGAGACGGGAACCAGACCCACCGACCAGGAGCACGCCATGCTTGACACACTTGCCGCAGGCGACAACATCAAACTCACCATCACCCGCGTGCCCAACAACAAGAGCGCCTGCGACACGATCGAGCGCATGATGCGCCGCGACCCCGAGATCAAGCGCAACCTCAAGCGTGCCCAGCAGCTGCGTGCCCGCCGGATGCACTCGTACATCCGAGGCGGACGCATGTGGTACTCGCGCGAGAAGGCCGCACGCGTCGCACGTTGCGAGAACGGCAACGCATGGACCATGGCGTTCACCCACGACATCCGCCCGGACCTCGCGAGCGTCGAGAAGTACCTCTCCTTCGAGAAGGCATAAGCCTCGAAAAGAGCCGACACCATGATGAACCACCGTACCCTCGCCGCGGCGCTCTGCTCCTCGGCTTTGTTTGTTTTCGCGCTCAGCGCATGCTCCGAGAACGGCACGCACAGCGACGCGACCCACGCGGACCATGACGACCACTCCGGGCACGATCACGGCACCGCCGCATCAACGGACGAGAAGATCATCCGCACGGATGTCTACGAGGGCATCCTCGGCGAGATCGCCGCGATGCCGGTTGAGGGCGATCCTTCCAGCGAACTCAGGATCTATCACGAGCACATCCCCACTTTCCGCACCAAGCAGGGCACAATCTTCGTCAATACTGGTGGCGTGCCCGGTATGAACGCTATGGAGATGCCATTCCCACCCGCGAATGGGGTCAGCCTCGACGGGCTCGCGGTCGGCGACAAGGTCCGCTTCACCTTCGCCGTCAACTGGGGCGGCGAGCGTGCCTGGGAAGTCACCGAGATCGAGAAGCTCCCCGCGGACACCGTGATCGACTACTCGGTCAAGCCCACCCCCGAGGAACTCCTCCCGGCTGGTCACCCGACGATGCCGGCGGACGACGACCACAGCGGGCACGACCACGACGAGCCGTAAGCCCGGCATTGATCGCTACGACCTGTTTGCCTCGATCGCGGCGCGAATCAGCGTCTTGAACGCTCTGGCGTCGATCTTTTCGCCCTCATGAATATCGATGGCGCGCCGGGTATTGCCGGTCAGACTCGCGTTGAAAAGCCGTGTCGGATCGTCCATCGCCGCCCCCTTCGCGAATGTCAGCTTGATTTTGTCTTTGTAAGTCTCACCGGTGCAGAGAATCCCGCCGCTGGACCAGACCGGGACACCGAGCATGTTGTTCGAGGGCTTTCTCCACTTCACCTCCTCGGCGATGCTGGAGTCGGCCTGAAGAATGAGCTTCCGGATCCGCGCGAGTGTCTCGCCTCGCCAATCGTCGAGCCGCTGGATCTGTTCATCGATCAGCCGCGAGGCCCCGTCCGCAGCTTGGGTCTTCTTCCTCGCCGAGGATGTCGATGCTTTCTTCATGCCTCCCCCACTCGATCAGACCTGCTTTCTGCATGGTACACCGGAATCTCCCTGCATGATAACTACCTACGGCTTTCCAGATCCAACGAAAAAACCCGGCGCCAGCTGTGAAGCCGAGCGCCGAGTCTCGTGGGGGTCAGTCTTTAGGTGGCACCTATGGATCTCGGGTGGTGCTCAGAAAATCGCTTTGGAAAGTTCGGGTGGATCTGCCGGCGAGAATCGCGGGCATCCTGCAGACACCAGTCGTTTCGCATCCCCGAGCAGGGCGGTTTCATCGCACCACGGAAATTCGGGCAAACAGGTAAAATCAGGGGGAACGGATCAGGGCTTGAGCCCGAGACGCTGCTGCACCTGCTGGAGGTCGGACCAGACCTTGCGCCGGTTGTCCTCCGTGTACGACCGCAGCAGATACGCCGGGTGATAGGTCGGCATCACCGGGACGGACCCGAGACCCTCGATCTCCCCCACCGCCTTGGGCGGGAACGCGTGCCAGCGTCCACGCATCGAACCCATCGAGCCCTCTGCTTTCAGGACTGTCCGCGTCGCGGGGAGCCCGAGGGTCACGATCGCTTCGGGCTTCACGATCCGGATCTGCTCGTAGAGATACGGGGCGCACAGCTCGGATTCCTGCGTCGTCGGCGTCGCGTTGTTCGGGGGACGCGTCTTGAGCACATTGCAGATGTAAACAGTTTCGCGGCTGAGCCCCATCGCGACGATCATCTTCTCGAGAAGCTGCCCGGCGCGCCCCACGAAGGGACGACCGCTCGCGTCTTCTTCCTGACCGGGCGCTTCACCGATGAACATCAGCCGTGCGCACGGATCGCCCTCGCCGAAGACGATCTTGTTGAACCCCTGCGCGAAACTCGCGTGCGGCGCATCGAGCTCGTACTTCGCGCGGAGGGCATCGAGCCGCTGCTGCGGGTCCCTGATAGATTCGTACGCCGCCCGGATCTCCGCGCTGCTCACACCGAGGCTTGGCGCGAACGATGGGGCCGGGGCAGGCGAGTCGGATCGCGTCACGGGCTCGGGCTCATGCGGGTGCTCGATCGCGGGCGGGTTCCCCAGCGGCAAAAAATCAACGCCGAGCAGTCTCGCTGTCTCGGCGTGCTGGGCGATGAGTTGTCGAGCGTCGGGATCCACGACGGATCGTAGCGGGCGGGGATCCCCCATCCATCACATCGGCGGATTGGGGAGTTTCTTCTTGGCGTCCTCAAGGAGCTCGTTGGCCTTGTCCTTGCCCTCTTCAAGGGTCGCCTTGCCCTCCTCGATCGCGTCCTCGCCTTTTTCTTTGAGGTCGTCGATCACATCCTCGGCGCCCTGTTCTGCCCCGGCGGCGTCCTGC